>JAITQV010000715.1 GCA_031288765.1 Planctomycetaceae bacterium | reverse complement strand
TCCGTAGGTTGCGCTTCGCTCCACCTACGGTTATGCACATCTCGTCCCTTGCGGGACTAAAACCTTCGCAAGCGGATTTCCTAACGGAATGGTAAAATTCCGCTTGCGAACTCTCAACTTTCAAAAAATAATCTGCGTCATCTGCGGACGCATCTTTTCTGCGTCATCTGCGGACTAATTTTTTCTGCGTAATCTACGGGATAATTGCCGACATAATTTCCCCCCAAGGTCCTTTTTCACCTTTGGAATTTTCCCACCGCAAGCAAAAATAAACTCGTTTTCCTCGATCACTTTCCTCGAAGGTTAAAACAAACGGGGTTTTGGTATCGAAGGACGAATGTTTAAGGTCTTCCACATTGGTTGGCGGGTTGTCGGGCGTATCCCAACGAATTTCCGCGCCGTGAACTCCAAACGGTTTCGCCTTATTTTCGCTCCGGTAATCACGGAAATGGATTGCAACTTGCCGGATAACGGACGTATCGATTTCCGCTTCGGGGTAAGTTGTGGGCGGCGGAATGGGGGTATGTTTGGTTTTGTGAATCGGCAAACCCATACTTTCGCGGTCGGGATCGCTTACCAACGGATTGTAAGTCAGATACGACCTCACAAAGACGCGAAGTTCCGTCTGGAAGGCGTTCCGTGCTTCGTTCTTTCGCAAGACATCGACTTTACCGTGGTTAGGCAGTTCGGCTTGGTTGTAAGCCGTTTCAAAGTCGTTGAGCAACGTCTGAATTGAAGTGAACACATTAGGCGGGATATTCCAATTCATATAGTAAGTGGTCGCGTACGCCGTGAGCGTTTTTGACCATTCGAGGAATGCGCCGTCTTTTTCCGGCATAAAATCATGAGTCATAAATTTCTCCTTAAAACTTAGAGTTTAGTTAAAATGGTTATATCTATTCAGTCCTTTGTTTTCAGTAT
Organism: Planctomycetaceae bacterium; assembly: GCA_031288765.1. Taxonomy (GTDB): domain Bacteria; phylum Planctomycetota; class Planctomycetia; order Pirellulales; family Thermoguttaceae; genus WRKP01. The sequence continues at coordinate 5,690 of JAITQV010000715.1, read as the reverse complement.
TAAAACTGAATCTTAACTCCGCAAGGGGTGTGATGTGCATAACCGGCGGATCGGATTTCGTCCCGTTAGGGACGAGATGTTGGTAGAAAAAATGTTATAAAAAATAATCCGTGTCCCGTAGGGACACAATATTGATAAAAATAAATTCGATCAATAATCATTCCTAACATGGCGAACAATTTTTACCTTATTGTTTTTCTACCACCATTGCGTCCCTAAACGGGACGCGTTGGCAATTTTGTATCTGTTTTCTACCAACATTATGTCCCTAACGGGACATATACTATCGTAATTGTCTATTTTCACTGAAAATTTTATTTTTGGGAGTTTCCCGACATATCGGGAAAACTTGCCGGAATGTCGGCTAACTCCGACACAATCATTGGGTGAAAACCCTTCGGCGAAACTTTGATATAAAATCAGAACTATTTAAAATTTCGCAGGTATTGCTGAAAATGGGTTTATCCTATATTCTTATATCTGTTTTTGACCGTTAAAATTTCGTTCCGAATAAGAAAATCGCAAAAATATGTAAAACCAGGAAATAAAAGATTCCGTGTTTTTCAGTAACCTTTCGTGTTCAAAAAACGGATTTTATGTTTCCGTTTTATTTTCATGTTTACAATTTTAAAAACCGTCACAGGAGAATTTTTATGACCAAATCATCACGAAGGCAATTTATCCAAACAACAGCGGGCGTTACGGGAATGATGTTTGCTTCTCCGTTTATTCTTGCGGAAGAGGCAAAAGGAGCCAATGACCGAATTGGAATTGGTCTTATCGGCGCGGGCGGAATGGGAAGCGGCGATGCAAAAAATGCAACACGATTCGGTGAAATTGTTGCGGTTGCCGATGCCGATACACAACACGGTGAACGTCTAAAAAATACTTATAACAATAAACCGGTTGTTTATCAGGATTACCGGAAATTGCTCGAAAATAAGGATGTTGATGTCGTTATTCAGGCAACACCGGATCATTGGCATACGAAAATCAATATCGACGCAATGCGTGCCGGAAAAGATGTTTACGGAGAAAAACCATTCACTCTGACAATTGACGAAGGGAAACTCGTTTGCAAAGTTGTTAAAGAGACCGGACGTGTCTTTCAAACCGGAACTCAACAACGAAGCGGAAAAGAATTTCAAACGGCGGTGGAACTGGTTCGCAACGAACGTATCGGTAAACTTAAACGAGTTCTTGTTGCGTTACCTTATTATAGTTCGTGGGGAGGTCCGTTTGCGTCCGCCGAAATTCCGGCACAACTCGATTGGGATTTATATCAAGGACAAGCACCGACTCATCCGTATATTCCGCAACGAACACACGCAATTTTCCGTTGGTGGTACGAATATGCCGGAGGAATGGTTACGGATTGGGGCAACCATCATATTGATATTGCTCATTGGGGAATGAATATGGATTATTCGGGACCGTTAACAGTTGAAGGACGCGGTATTTTTCCCAACGAAGGAAAACCGGACTGTTTCAATACACCGGACAGATTTTATGCCGTACTAAAATATCCAAACGATATTGAACTGTTCTTTTACACGGTCTTTGCGGAAAAACCACAATTTCACGGTTCGACAGGACATCAGGAAACAAGCAGTGAACAACTTGATTGGTTGTTCGGTAAAGATTGTCCCGAAGAAATTCATAATAACAAACGCAACGGAATTATGTTTATCGGTGATAAGAGCAGAATATTTGTTAATCGCGGCGGGTTGTTCGGTAAACCGGTCGAAGAACTCAAAGATAATCCGTTACCGGAAAACGGTTGGAAAGTCAAGCCGAGCAATGATCACATGAAAAACTTTTTCGATTGTGTACGCAGCCGTGAAACAACGGTGGCTCCGGCAGAATTGGAACATCGTTCGGTTTCGGCATGTCATCTGACCAATATTTCAATTCGTCTTGGCGGTCGGAAATTGCAATGGGATTCCGTCAATGAAGAAATCACCAATGATCCTGAAGCTAATACAATGTTGAAACGCGAACAACGGAAACCGTATCAAATCAGTTAATAATTTATTTTTGTAATAAATTGTGATCTGTAAAAGTAATAGGGAACGGAATGTTTTTGAGTTTGGTTTTGTTATTCGGTAACAGGTTCCTGACATTTTGCGAAAATCCTTCGGACAAGAGCTTTGTTTTTGACGGGCGCACCGAATTTAATGTGTAATTTACCGCGCAGAAACATCGGTAACCCAAGCTCCGCATCCTTCAACGCAAAAAACGGATTCGGATTCCCCAGTAAACCACGAATCTTGTATTCCGCAACCATTTCAAGCTCGTTGGTGCGTCCGTTACGGTAAATTGTGTTGAGAAAAGACCTCTGGAACGCAACAATTTGTTTGATTTTCGGATGAACCGCCTTTTTTTCCAGAGAAATCTGTTTGAGAGCATCGACCACTCCGGCAATATTCACCGATTTCGGACAACGGGTTGAACAGGTCAGGCACGAAACACATTGCCAAACAGCCATCGAACTTGCGGCTTTGTCAATTTCTCCGTATTGAACAAGACGAATTAAAACACTCGGTAATACGTCCATTTTTTCCGCCATCGGACAACCGGCAGAACATTTGCCGCATTGATAACAATCGGCAACCTTAGTATGCGCTAATGTCTCAATACGCCCAATCTCCTTATTTTTCACAGTATTGTGCATAATACCGTTCCTTTCTGTAATCTTTATAATTTGAATATTGTATTTCAAATACCCGAAACAAGTCAAATTTTATCATTTGACAAAATTCCTGTCAATTCCGAACTTTGCCGTTTCGTACCGAAGATCACGCCAAAAAATAATACCGCAACAAACATCTTTCGCAACTATTCAGTATTTTGTTTTTTAACACGGAACACGCTAAAATTTTGCGGAATCACGCGGAAGTTATTGCTCTGTATCTTTCCGCGTCCTTGTTTCGCGTCTTCCGCGTTAAAAAAACAGTAATATTTCAGCGGAATTTCTTTCTAAAATTTTATAACCATGAGGTAGGCAACCGCTCGCCGTAGCGGTTGCATCGGCGTTAGCCGACCTTCGTATATGTGGTAGGGGCGAAACATTTTTCGCCCCTACGTCTGTGAAAATCTGCGGAATCTGCGGACTACCTTGTGATTAGAAATCTTTAAGAAAAAATTCCCCGCTGAAATATCAGAACATGGAACAATTATTGGGGCGTTTTTTCGTCTGCTTTTTCATTTGCGGTATTGTTTGTTTTTTCGTTTCCGTTTTTAGCGGCGTTGTCGATTAAAGACGTAAGCGGTTCGCCGTTACCAATACGTTGCAAAATATCGCAAAGGTCTTTGAGCTCTTCTTCGCCTTGCATTGTGTACAAAATCTCGCCGCGATTTTTTTCCTCCATCGCCAACAACATCGTCAAAACCCGTTGCGTCGCTCCATCCTTAATAAGACGGCGAATAACTTCCTTTGCCTGTTCCGGTTCCATGTTTTCGAGCAGCCGTGTTTCTTCGGCAAGTCCGGCATCATTGGCTTTCTTTTTTTCTTCAGCCAGTCTTTTTTCAAACGCCTTGATCATAGAATCGTCTTTTTGTTCCGGTTTTTTTTCCTCAATAGGGGGGGCAGGAGGAGGCGGAGCAATAACGGTTGTTTTGGCGATGGATTCCTGTTGAAATTCATCTTCCCGTATTCGTTTGGCGCGGTATTCCAAAACTTCCTCATAACTCATTTCCGCAATACGGTCTTCCACCGCCTTCTGAATGTCGGCAATTTCAAATCCCTGCGCAACAGCAAGCATTTTGATCCATTTCTCATGATCAACCTGCCACGCATATTTCAAATAGGCGCCTAAAATAATCGCCGCCAAAAACATACTGGTACAACCATAAAGTGCCGTCGTTCCGGTAATTTTTAATAGTTTGTCCAACATCTTAACACCTGTAATAAATAATGAGTTAAAAAATTGTCCGTGTAAAAAACAAAAATATTGCCGAAGAAAATAGTACGGTAAAATATATTACTTTGCCGTGACAACCGGTAATTCATTCCAACAAGTTGTGTATTCGGGGCTTCGGTGTTCCGATGCTCCGCGCCAATATTGTTTCATCCCCTGAGAACAAAAAAATAATTTCCCCTTTCCCATTGTCTGATTAATATGATCAACCGATTCCATTAACCGTTCTTCCTGATCGCGTTCTTCCGGTGTTTTATTATCCATGTTGAAAAGTGTTCCTTGTGATTTCGTTACGGAGTTGTCTTTCAGATTGAGCAAAATGACGGCTGCTTTTTTATACGGCGTCCCCCGCCTAAATAAATCCTTCAATAATTCCAAAGCGGTTCGGATGACTGTCGGCGAATGAGCGGTTGCGCGGTCAAATCCTTGGGCTTTACCTTCGGAAAGATACGTCTCTTTATACCGGCTCGTATTAAGATGAACATAAATTCCCGACGCAACCGTCCCATCACTTCGGGCTTGCTCACAGGCTTTGGCGGCAAAAGTTGCCACCGCTTCGGAAAGCGTTTGAAAATCATCAACAGCGTCAGGAAAAGAACGTGATACCTGAATACTTTTTCGCGGCGACGGCGCATTGTTCAGATCAATACAATGTTCCCCGTTCAATTCCCGTATCAATTGCTCCTGAAGAATACCAAATTTACGGCGCATCCAACGCGGATCAATCACCGCCAAATCACGAGCGGTACGGATTCCCAACTTCACCATTTTAGGCGCCAACCGCCTGCCCACCCCCCACACCTGATCAATTGCAATTCGGGAAAGAATTTCATTGCGGTATTCTTTGTCCGTCAGATTACAAATTCCGTTTCCTTTTTTGGCAATATCGTTGGCAACCTTCGCAAGCGTCATGGTCGGTCCCAATCCCAATGAAACAGGAATTCCAATCCATCTTTTTATTGTCATAACAATTTCATGCTGGAGCGGTGTGATTGTTTTAGAATCAAGTTCAAGGTTGGTAAAATCGAGAAACGCTTCATCAATCGAATAAACCTCAACCAATGGAACCCAACGATACAACATTTGCATAATCCTGCTGCTAATATCACCGTAAAACGAAAAATTCGAGGAAAATACGGCAATCTTACCGGCTTCGGCAAACCGTTTGATCTTGAAATAGGCTTCGCCCATCATAATACCAAGTTGCTTCGCTTCCGGCGAACGCGCAACAACCACCCCGTCATTATTCGAAAGAACAACTACCGGTTTGTCCGCCAAATCAGGACGGAACAATCTTTCACAGGAAGCGAAAAAGTTGTTACAATCAAGGAGACCGTAAATTCGTAATGACATGAGATGAATGGAAAATTCCATGACGTGTTGGTGTTTTTCGCGGTTTATAATATTGAGGTCATCGCTCACACTAATAAACAAAACACCTCATAATATTACACCGTTTACGTCATTATTTACTCATCAACTTATACCAATGGATGTAACCGTTATTCCGGTTTACAGGTCTTCGGTAAAATCATCCAACGACGAACAAGTTGTAGCGTGAACCGCTAACGACTTTAACGCGGTTACGTCTGTTCGTTGATTTAATGAATCAACAACATGTGAAGGAACTTGCCCAAATCTATCACGTAGGATCGCTAGGATTATATTAACACTGCCTTTCAATTCACCGTGTGCTTGACCAAGTTCGAATCCTTCTTGTAAAATTCCTTTTTGAATGGTGTTTGCCATTTCGATACCCTCCGTTCCGTT
>JAITQV010000712.1 GCA_031288765.1 Planctomycetaceae bacterium | reverse complement strand
AAAATCGTTGGCTTTTACCGGTTGCTATTTGGAATTTTAATGTCGATCATCCCGACAAAAAGATTCCATTCGGTTCCAGTGCAATTGTTTCCGAAGATAAAGGGAAAACATGGAACCTGCTCGGTAATACGGTTGTTCCAAAAAAAGAAGCAAGCTGTGACGAAAATATGATTGTTGAACGAAAAGACGGTTCCTTTTTCATGTGGATTCGTACAAAGTATGGAATTGCGGAATCAAATTCTTTCGATGGTGGTAAAACATGGAGCGAACCGGCGCGTCGCGGAATTCCGCATACGGCGTCCCGATTTTTCATTCGGCGTCTGCAATCAGGTAACTTACTTTTAGTTAAACATGGCGGGATTTTGCAACAAACCGGACGAAGCCATTTGACAGCAATACTTTCTGATGATGACGGACGAACCTGGAAGGGCGGTTTGTTGCTCGATGAACGAAATGGAGTTTCCTATCCTGACGGTGATCAAACAAACGATGGAACAATTTTCATTATCTATGATTTTAGCCGAACCGGTGAGAAGGAAATTCTAATGGCTCGATTTACGGAAGAAGACGTTTTAGCGGGTAAGATTGTTTCACCGAACAGTACATTACAGATTCTGGTAAATAAAGCAACAGGTGTATCACCTCCACTGAAACCGTTGACATTTGACGCTAACCCAAACAATGATGGTAAACCGTTTCATTCCGGTGATTCACCAAAACTGGAACTCAAAGATGCCGAACAGGGAGAATTTAAAACGGGAACTAAACTTTTTACAAACCGCGATTATACGCTTCATCAATATCCCAAAGAATTGAACGGCAAAAAATTTGTACGAAGCAAACTTGAAGAAGTTATGGTTACCGTTCAAAGCAACGGAATGATTTATGTTCTCACACCGGAAAAAACACGGAATAAGGATAGTGTAACCGACGAACTTTTGAAAATCGGTTTAGAAAAAGTTGCCTTGCCTGAAACACTGCTTTTCGGTAACATTACAGGCAATATAATAACATTATATCAAAAGGAAGTCAAAACCGGTGAAACTATTAAATTCGGTAAATGGGGTATTTTAGTTTATTAATTGATTTAAAAATATAACTGACTATTTTAAAATACCCTTTTTTACAGACTGTACTTCCCCAAACATTGGTAATTGTCTATTTATTAACCGTTGAATATGCGAAATACACGGAATTTGTAATAGTAATAACGTTGACGTACAACTTCAAGATTAGTTTATTTATAGGGAATAGGATACAAAAAATAACAAAAGAACTGAATGTTATTTTGTTATTGTATTCATTTTGTATTCTCAAAAAATAAACTTGTGATCTTATTCAATTTATTAATTTCCGTGTGTTTCGTGTATTCTGTAGTTAATAAAAATAGAAAACCGTTGAAATATTACGGTGATTTTTTTTTCAGAAGTATCAACACGAAACGGTAAAGGAGTAGAAACACCAATGCAACTAAAACAGAAACAACAAAACCAACCGGACTAATCGGATTAAACGGTTCGGGTTTTAAGAGGAAGGAAATAGCAAGCGGTCCAAAACAACTGGCACTAACCCCAATCACAAGAATCCCGAAAACACCTTTGGGTTCGCCGCTCGGAAGACAAACCTGCGCTGTCATTCCAACAACTATCCCAAAACCAAGCCAAAGAAAAAAAAGATTCACCCACGATTGCGCCGAAACCGAAAGATCCATCTTCGTAACCGAATGTTCAAAATCCGAATAAAATAAAGCACCATCACACAAAACCCGTTTTTCCGGTTCTTTAATTTATTATGCGGATATTTTTTACTTTTTATACTTTAACAGATTACGAATCCGTTAAAAGGTATCATGTTGCGACTCTTGCATTGTTGCCGCTTCGTTAGGAAACGGAAACTCCGTACCGTGCGGAAAAAACTGAACACGGTTCTTCATGTAATACGGGTTGGGCAACGTCATTCCGTTGGAATAGACAGCACAACCGGTTGTTCCTAACGAAACAACTATCAGCAATACCGAACACAAACAAAGGAAAAAACGACCAATAATAAGATGGAGATTCATAACTATTTTTCTCCGTTTAACTTTAAGTATGTCCATTTCCGGCACAAACGTTTTTTTATTGTCTTCCGAATTTACGGAAAAACTCACAGACGAATACAAATTTCGTTATCGGTAATCGGCAACCGGTTACTTTAAGAAAAAATCAATGTCCGAATTTAAGGTGAAATTTCATTTTTTTCGACTTTGGTCATTATTTTCAGGTTCATCCTGTTGAAAACCTGTCCGACCTGTGTCATAATATCCCTTCGATTTTTCCACCATTCCTTACTTTTACCCTCTAAAAAACAATGGCTTACCACATTCTTTTGGTTGAAGACGACCCCGATTTTCGTTTGACGGTGAAGCAATCGCTCCAAAGTGCCGGTTTTGCGGTTACGGAATCGGAAAGCGAACAGCAGGCTTATGAACTTGCTCGGCGTTCCAAGTTTGATCTTGCGGTTGTCGATTTAATTATGGAAAACAGTGATAGCGGGTTTACGTTGTGTTATCACTTCAAAAAAGATTATCCCGATATGCCGTTAATTTTGTTGAGCAGTTCAACGAGTGATATGGATATTGAATTTTCAATGGAGTCGGCGTCGGAACGTGCTTGGATTAAAGCGGATACGTTGCTCAACAAACCGATCCGGTTTGAACAATTGTTGTATAGTGTGCAACGTTTACTTGGTTGTTTTGCTCCGGCGGGGCATTAGGCAAGGCATTGAAAGAACCCTTCACGAAAGTTTTCCGTTTCTGTTTTTTGAAATGTAACGCCGGAACGGTTATTATATTGAACCATGAAAAATTATCTTGTTACCGGCGGTGCCGGATTTATTGGTTCGCATCTGACCGAAGCGTTGCTTCGTGCCGGGAACAGTGTTACGGTTGTCGATGATCTTTCGACCGGGCGTTGGGAAAATATCGCTGAATTCGAATCGGGGAATTTTGCCGGACGTTTTCGTGCAATTATTGCTTCTGCGGACGATTCCCGGCTGATGGAGCGGGAGGTTCCGAAACACGATTTTGTGTATCATCTTGCCAGTGCGGTTGGGGTGAAGTTGATTATTGACCGTCCGGTCGAAACGGTTCAGCGGATTGTCCGAACAACCGATACTTTAGTGGAATCTTGTGCCCGTTATCGTCGTCCGCTTCTGTTGACATCCACCAGCGAAGTTTACGGCAAATCGGAAACCGTGCCGTTTCGGGAGGAAAACGATGTGGTCATGGGTTCTACTTCGAAGCGCCGTTGGGCTTATGCCGCCGCCAAAATGTTGGATGAATTTTTGGTTCTTGCCCATTATTATCAATCGTGTTTACCGGTGTATATTGTCCGGTTGTTCAACACGGTGGGGCAACGTCAATCGGGTCAATACGGTATGGTGTTACCGCGTTTTGTTGCGGCGGCGAAACGTAATCAACCTTTGGAGATTTACGGTGACGGCAATCAGCAGCGTTGTTTTTGTTCGGTATTGGATGTTGTGGGGGCGTTGCTTTGTTTTCCTGATGCGCCGCAGGCGGTTGGTCGGGTTGTCAATCTTGGCAGCAATGAAGAAATCAGTATTCGCAAACTTGCGGAGCGGGTTATTTCGATACTGGGTTCTCAATCGGCGATGGTGTATATTTCTTACGAAGATGCTTATGGACCTGGTTTTGACGACATGCGCCGCCGTATTCCCGATCTTCGGCGGGCGAAAGAGTTGCTTGGTTGGGCACCCAAAATATCTTTGGATGAAATTATCCGGTCGTTGTAAAGCCGTATGAGGTTCTTTTAAGAAGTTCTTTATATCTATTTAGTAATTTGTTAAACAATTGTCTCAGTCAGGTAGGTGATTGTTCGCCCATTTTTCTACAAACATCTCGTCCCTTGCGGGACTTTGATACCATTTTTCTACAAACATCTTGTCCTTTGCGGGACTTTAAGGCAACCCTTCGCCGGAAGTCTCGGCGAACCCGCCGAATTGTTCGGCAATTTTGCCAAACAATTTGGAATATTCGCCCAATCCTTGCCGGAATATTCCCCAAAACTCCTATTATCATAATAACCGCAAAACAACTTGTCAATCTTTTTCGTCAATTTCC
>JAITQV010000628.1 GCA_031288765.1 Planctomycetaceae bacterium | reverse complement strand
ATACGTCGATTCTTCGGCAGTTGGGAATCCATTTCAAAGACAATATGAGTGAGAAAAAGGCAAAACCGTTTGGGGTTCACGGGGCGGAGGCTCGTTGGGATATGCTCGACAACCCGCCCGCCCATGTGGAAGACCTCAAACATTCCGCTTTTAGCACCAAACCCCCGCTAATTTTGACCTTTGAGGAAAATGATCGCGGCAAACGGGTTTATATTTGCCTTTGTTGGGAAAACACCAAAGGCGAAAAAGGACCTTGGGGGGAAATTATGTCCGCAATTATCCCGTAATTGGAGGACAATTAAGAATAATATGGACAAATTGGGACATTAGAGACAGGTTTTTTCAAGATTTTTTTAATGCCCCGTTTGTCCTTAAACAATTCACTCTTAATATGTTGCCTTTTTGGACATGATAAACAAGATTGAGAGGATTGTATTTGATTTGTAGGGGCGAAAAATCTCTCGCCCCTACCGCAACAACAATGGGATCCGCTTGTGTTTTCCACGATTAACTGTTAAACTATTAACTCAACATAAACGACAGAATAAACTCCATAAACCCCACCGCTAACATAATCCTAACTAAAATAGTTTTTACCCTGCGTTTTTTACACTTTGAGAAAGGAGTAATCCCATGAGATTATTAACCATTTTATTTTTTATGTGTTTTGTGTTGCCGTTTGTTACGGCAGAAGAAATCGTTTTGCTGGATGCCGCTAAACCGGAATCTGAAACATTGCTCAAAACATTAAACCGGCAATCGGCAAAATTGAGTGTTCAGAACGGTTCCATTCTGGTCGAAACAGAAAAGTCGGGACAATGGCCCGGATTCAATATGGGTAAACGGAATTGGAATCTTGCTGATTGCGATTACCTTATCATTGAAGCCGCAAATCACAACAATCAACCGATAAATCTTCATTGCCGGATTGATTCGCCGGAAATTGATTTTGAAACAATGCGCGGTTCTTACACCAAATCAATTACAGTTGAATCAGGTGAAACAAAACAATACAAAATTGCTCTTCCGTCCATTCTTTTTCCGCCGCAATTTAAGAACAAATTCTTTGGAATGCGTGCCGCTCCCGGCGGTGTCCCAATTTCAGGAACAGATAAACCCGATTTTCATAAAGACGCCGTTATCGGGTTAACTCTTTTTCTCAATCATCCTAATCGTGAAACAAAATGGAGTATCCGAAAAATTGTTGCTGTTAAGGCTGTTTCTGTTGCCGACAAAAAATCGCAACAATTCAATTGGTCAAAAGAATCAAAATGGTCAAAAATGTCACCGGATGAATTTTTTCCGATGATTGATCGTTTCGGTCAGTTCAAACACGAAGACTGGCGCGGCAAAGTTTATTCGGAAGATGAATTGAAAAAGAATATCGCTCTTGAAGCGGAAGATTTGGCAAAATATTCCGGTACTAAAAATCGTAATCAATACGGAGGTTACACCGCCGCTCCGAAACTCACAGCAACCGGACATTTTCGTGTTGAAAAGATTGATGGTGTTTGGTGGTTTGTTGATCCGGAAGGCAGTTTGTTTTGGTCACACGGAACAGATTGTGTTGTTGCCGGTAATGGTGTTACGCCGATTACAGACCGTGAATTTTATTTTGAAGAACTCCCCGACAAAGAAAATCCGAAATTCAAAAATTGCTACGGTAAAGGTTCGTGGGCTCCGCATAATTATTATGAAGGCAGAGGTGTTTACACCACATTTAATTTTACGTTATCTAATTTAATACGGAAATACGGCGATGATTGGCAAAAAATCTTTGCCGAACTTGCTCATCAACGTCTCAAAAGTTGGGGAATGAACACAATCGCGAATTGGTCGGATTCAAAAATCTACAATTTGCGGAAAACACCCTACACCGCAACAATGGGCAGCGGCGGCAAATCAATTGCCGGAAGCGGCGGTTATTGGGGCAAGTTTCCTGATCCGTTTTCAAAAGAATTTGAAGATTCCGTGACTAAAAATGCGGAAAAACTCGCCGAAACAACCGCCAATGATTCTTGGTGTTTGGGTTATTTTGTCGATAACGAAATTAGTTGGGGAAGTGAACGGTCATTGGCAATCGGAGCAATCACTTCGCCGCCCGACCAACCGGCAAAAGTTGTTTTCCTCAACGATTTGAAAACGAAATACGATAACGATATTGCCGAACTGAATACTGTTTGGGGAACCAATTACGCAAATTGGGAGGCTCTTTCAAATTCCACCGGCAAACCGAATGAGACCAAAGCAAAAGAAGACCTTGACGCTTTTCACAAACGAATTTGCGAGAAATATTTCAAAACGATTCGTGATGCTTTGAAACGTGTTGCTCCGAACAAATTGTATTTTGGTTGTCGTTTTGCGTGGGTTAATGAGACAGCAATTCGGGTTTCCGCTGAGTATTGTGATGTGATTAGTTTCAATAAATATCAGCGGGATTTGAAGGGATTTGAGTTACCGCAAGGGATTGACAAACCGGTTATTATCGGCGAATTTCATTTTGGAGCGTTGGATCGCGGCATGTTCCATACCGGATTGGTTTCAACAGAATCGCAGGAAAAACGAGCGGAAGCTTACGAAAATTATGTTCGTTCGGCGTTGGAACATCCGCAGATTATCGGAACACATTGGTTTCAGTACGGCGATCAGGCAACAACCGGTCGCGGTGACGGTGAAAATTATCAGATTGGTTTGTTAAGTGTTACGGACACGCCGTATCCTGAAACTATTGATGCGGTTCGCCGTGTCGGGTATGCGTTGTACGAAATTCGGTTGAAAAAAATAAAATAGAGAGAGCGATTATTGGATTGTTCCTCCGCCGAGAACAATGCCATAATCGTACAGAACAACCGCTTGACCTTTGGCAACCGCTTTTTGCGGTTCGTCAAATTCAATACGTAAATGGTTGCCGTCGATTTGTTCCGCAGTTGCCCAATCTTCTTTTTGACGATAGCGGACTTTTGCGGTAACACGAATCGGTGAACTGATTTTTTCAATCGCAATCAGATTGATGTTTTCGGCGTGGACGGTTTTTGTGTACAAATCGCGTTCATCACCGAGAATCACCGTATTGGCGGCGGGATTTTGTGCGCAGACATAATACGGTTCCGCCCGCGCAATACCGAGCCCTTTCCGTTGTCCGATTGTGTAGCGGATAATTCCTTTATGTCTGCCGAGAATAGTTCCGTTTTTGTCCGTAAAATTGCCCGGCGGACAAACACGTCCGGTATAACGTTCAATAAACGCCGCATAATCCCCGTCCGGCACGAAACAAATATCTTGGCTCTCATGTTTTTCGGCATTGATAAAATTATGATTTGTTGCGATAGTACGGACATCTTGTTTTCGCAAAGCGCCCAACGGAAATTTTGTACCGGCGAGATGTTGTTGTGTCATTGCGTATAATACATAACTCTGATCTTTTGTTTCATCAACTGCTTTTTTGAGCAAATATCTTCCGCAAACCGTATCAAATTCGATTTGGGCATAATGTCCGGTGGCAATGTAATCGAAATCAAGTTCTTTGGAACGGAGAAAAAATTTCTCAAACTTCATATATCTGTTGCAGTCGATGCAGGGATTGGGCGTAAATCCGTTTTGGTAGGCATTGACAAACCGTTCGATAATTTGTTCCTTAAAGTCGCCGGCAAAATTGAAAACGTGAAACGGAATATCCAGTTGGTGGGCGACACTCCGAGCGTCTTCAACATCTTCCAAAGAGCAACAAGTTTTTGATCGGGTTATTCCGCAAGCGGTTTCCTGATCGAATAATTTCATTGTTGCGCCGCGGCAATCAAACCCTTGCGATTTCATAAGACAAGCGGCGACCGAACTGTCAACTCCGCCGCTCATTGCAATTAAAACCTTAACACCCATTCCAAAATACCGGACAAAAATTATACGGGAAATGCAGCCGTGTAAAGAACCGCTTGCAAAAAATACACAATAAAAACAGACACCTCAAACAAAATCGGCTTCTTCAATACTTCGGATTAAATTAAAAAGACGTGGTATTTCGGGGGATTTTCCGTTAAAAGTTGGTCAACACGATGTCGCCGACCGTTCGCCGAACAATTGCGCCGGTTTGCGAAAAACTTTTGCAAGATCGCGGCATTCTCCGCAAAACATCCTGTAAATCCTGTTGATCCTGTCTCAATGATAGTGTTGGGTAGCGAATTTTTGGGTTGTTAATCGTATACTTTCCACGCTTTGAAATTGCTCTTTTAATACGTGAAAAGTATGGAAAATACGCCAACAAAATACTGATTTGAGTTAGAAAAAAGAATGTCTCTAAAATTCCAACTCTTCAAAAA
>JAITQV010000614.1 GCA_031288765.1 Planctomycetaceae bacterium | reverse complement strand
ACATTGGTGATCTTAACGACGGTGAAAAAGTTAAAATTACAAAAATAAAAATTGGTTCCGATATTGAACTTTTTGCGGGAAGAGTGTTTAATGCTACTTCTGATCCGGTGGCGGAAACTCCGACGGCAAATGTGTTGAGTTCGGCGAGCGGTATTACTTCCGGATCTGTTACACTTACATGGACAAAACCGTCTCTGGCACAATCAAACGCTCCGGGGAATCCGTTGGTTGATGTTACGGAAAAATATGACAAAAAGGATATTACAACCGATTACAAAATCACTTTAGAAAATGACTTCATTAATCCGAGTATATATTATTCTCAGGGTAAAACCACTTTATCTGTTACTGATCTTATTTCCGGTTCTTATTCGTACAAGATTGAAGCCCGATTGATTGCCAAAGATTCCAAGAACATATTACTCAAGGATTCCGATGGTTACACGGTTCTTGCTTCCGGATTATTTGAAACAGAATATTTGTCAATAGCCGGTCGGATGGCAGTAGGGCAACCAACCGATGTTAAAACGGTTCCGACGGATACCAATGTTAAAATCACATGGAAAGCGCCTGTCAATTACACTGGCGGTTACAAGATCACTATTACGAATCAATCTTATCTCACAACCGGTTCATTCTTTGTTGTTGCCGGAGCCAAAATGGAAGCAGCCTTGACTATTGGTAACAATGAATTTCTTAGCGGTACCAATCAGAACCTCTGGACATTGAAAAAAGGTAATCGTTACGAAGTAGCGGTTGTATCGACAAGCGGTAATGATAATGGTCTCTTTGGTCTCACATCAACACCGACCAACTTTCTTGCCCAAAAAACACAAACAGATCCGCTTGTAACAATACCTGAATTGACAACATCGGCTGCCGTCAAAACCGCTACTACTCAGGCTCCAACATCGGCGAATATCTTGTCCGCCAAATCTATTGATCGTATTGAATATAGTATGGGAAATCCTGATGTTCCCGTTGGTTGGGTAAACTTTTCTATAGAAGAATATGATGTTTCCGGTTCAAAAATATTACCGGAACAATATTATGTTGTCCTTCGTGATGCAAACAAAGCGGTTATTGCAAGCGAATACTTCCAATCTTCCGGACGGCTTTATTTGGAACGAGATGTTATTTTGTCACCGAAATCAAAATACACGGTTGAAGTTTATGGTGTTTTCGGTACAACAATTAGTACCGCCAAAACAACAAAAACGTTTACTGTTGAGGATTATCCCGTTACCTCTGTGAAACTTGCCGGTGGTACCAAAGTGTCTTTAGACAGTATTGCTATAACAATTTCGGGTCAATATGACGGTTATCGTTACTTACAATACACCAATATTGTCGATGCCAAAGGTAAACCGGATTGGAATACTGCTATTATTGAAAAACTTGATTCCGGTAATCTCTCAACGTATGTTCTTGGAAGCGGAACAATGAAACTTAAACCGAATACTCAATACTATGTTCGAGTTGTTACTGCTAATGCTAATGTTGCTTACAAAGGTAATCAGCCTCATTTTGCTCTTTGGTCTAGCGGTAATGATCCCCTTCAACGGGACAGTTGGTGGGAAGCAACAAGGGTTGTTTTCGGCAAAGAACTCAAAGTTAAAACTGCCGCAGTTCCGCTTGCGGTGATTAGCAAATCCGGTTTGAGTGTGGATAAACAATCCAATTTGGCATTGAAAGCTGTTGGTCAGACAATGCTTGCCGCCAAAGGAGCTGATGATTTTTTTGGTAAAGACAAACCGTTGAACGGAGCGTCTTTGGGTTACATGTTAATTGTTTCAACGGATTCCAAAGTTGATAAAGTTACAGGAAAACTGCTTGGCGGTACGGAAATTAGTTTATACCCAAGCGATATAACAATTACCGCGCTTTCGGTCAAAAACGGTAACGTAATTGAGAACGGGCAGTACACGATTGAATGTGCGTTGACCGGCAATGACGGCTTCGGAATATTTGAAACAATGGGGCTTTCTTCCGCGAATATTTCAGCACTGAAAACCCTGAATTTTCAATTGGTAACATTCGTAAGCTATGGAACCCGTAACGGATTTATTTCCATAACCAAACCAAGCAAGGTTACAATGCCGAAATGGTTTACCTGACGGTTTTGTGGTACAAAAAAATGTTATATGAAAAACTATTCATTTATGTTGCAGGATATTTTTTATTGCAGAATATTTGTATGATCGAATAACCGTCCTTTTTTTATTAACTTCCGAAAATACCTGTTTGTTTTCCATAACAAATTTCCGGCGATGAATGTTCCCAATATATTAACGTTATTCCGTGTATTTTTTTCTATTGCGGTATTTTATTTTGTTGCTGCAAGGGATTATGATTTTGGTTTGTTCTTTTTTATTTTTGCGATGCTGACTGATTTTCTTGATGGTTGGTGGGCGAGGCGGTTCAAACAAATTACCGTATTCGGGCGAATTATGGATCCGTTTGCGGACAAATTTTTGATTTGCGGGGTTTTTGTTTGTCTTGTTGCGATTCCCGAACTCACATCCGATGCCGCCGGTTATCCGGCATGGTTAATGTTACAGCCGTGGATGGTTATTGTGATTCTTGGGCGGGAACTTCTTGTTACATCGCTTCGTTCTTTTGTCGAATCATCCGGCGGCGATTTTTCCGCCAAATGGATTGGCAAGTGGAAAATGGCTTTTCAGTGTGCGGCGGTGATTGCTTGTTTCATTTATCTTGCCGGCGGAGCGGAACGTGTGGTTTTGACCAATCACGGGCAAAACTCCAATGAAGTTCTTATTAGTGATTTTTATCGACCGGATGTTGTTGAGGTGATGGATTCCGGTTCGGTGCTTGCCAAGATTTTCGATTTTGGTTTTGGTACAAAATATTGGCGCAATATTGTTTTTTACACAATGCTTATTTTGCTTTGGTTGACGGTTTCTATTACACTTATTTCCGGGCTTGATTATAGTATCAATGCCGCCCGCATGATTCGAAAATTCAATGAATAAATAATTATTAATAGTTAGTAGTGAATAGTTAATCGTGGAAGACGCAAGCGGAATTATTGCCGTTACGCTAGAAACATTGTGTAAGAATTTCGGTAAATAACCTCATTTTCACCAAATTTTTCTAACAAAACAAACAAATAATAAGGTAATAAGGTTTATTGTGGGGGGATTTTGGGCTACTGAGGTTGTTTTGTTCGGAAAAATTAGGTTGAAAATAAGGTTTTGTCTAGGCAATAGTTCAATAAACGACTGAATAGATACTCATTTATTAATTTACCAACTATTAACTATTAACTATTAACATGCTTCCGCTTGAAGAATACATAGAACAGGCGTTTTTTTTTGAAACGTTTCGTTTACGTCTGGATGACGGTTTTTCGACGCAGGAATTTTTAGCAATGATCCGTAACGAATTACTTGCAACAACACAATTGCCGTTGGCTGTTGATTTTTTGTTGACGGATATGAAACACACCGGAGTTTTGTCGGCGGCGATGAGCCGGCTTGAGCATTACTTTACGCCGTTTCAGACGTTTGTTATTGCGGAGAGTGAACGCGAGGAAGGGCGGTTTGATTTTCGAATTGCTCTTGAGATTTTGGCATGTGAGGTGAAATATCGAAGCGAAAATCCGCCGGTTCAAGGGCTTTTCTTTTACCAATTCGAAACACTTTGCCGTAACCGTTTGGGTTATGATCGCGGTTTGGAAGTCATGATTCGCGATGATGTGTACAATAACGATTGGAAAACATGGCTTAGTATTTTGCGGCGTCAGATTGGTTTGGTTGATTTAGCCGACATGATTTTTTACCGAAGTGAATTTTATAAACAAAAAAACAATGACGCAGGAGTTATTCCGTTGTTTGGGGAGCGTGAAGGGCGTATTGCGTTTGCAACCCGCAAACGTGATCCGATGTATCTTTTTTCGGCGTTATCCCGTCATCTTGGTTATCCGTCAGTTCCGCGGCAAAAACACGCTGTTGAAGAAGAGAATTTGGTTCCGGTTTTGCAACGCCGCATCGAACATCTGGAAAACCGGCTACAATTAATCGAAGAAGAATTACGCGGCGGAATCAATCTCAACCGTTATTTCGTACATTAGAAAAACGTATCTATTGGGTCATTTCTTGAACAATAACGGTCATATTTCAGCAGAATTTTTTTCTTAAAGGTTTCTAGTCAAGAGATAGGCGAACAGTTACCTGCCTGACTGAATAATTACGATTGTTTCGCATTTTGGCGGGTAAATCTATGGAACAGATATAATCTGCGAACTAAAAATGCCGTCCCAAAACCAAAAACTGCCAAAAAATTTTAAATCTTAGCGCAATCTTAACACAATCTTAATATGTACTTAAAATATCTCGTCTAAAATAACACGCAAACACAACCCAAAGCCGGGAAGTGTTCACAAACCGAAGTGAAAATGTTTTGCCGTTTTCCTTCCGGTTTTAACCTGTTCAGCTGTTCTCTTTGTAACAGTTTCACAACTCCTTAACATTTTACAAATTCAAAACCATGAAAACAACACGTCGTAACTTTTTACGTGTAACGTCTTTAGGTTTGGCGTTACCGTTTGTTCCGGCTATTCCGGCAATCCATGCCGGAGAATCAAGCCCCGAATGGCGTTTCGGAATTATTCCCGATACGCAATGGAAAACCAATATGGAGGCGCCGTTTTACGGAACAGCAATCCATATTATTGACGCAATTAATGCGGAAATGATTCGGCAGAAAGTTGATTTTGTTCTTGAAGTCGGCGATTTGGTCGAAGAAGCGTTCAGCGAAGCCTTTCAAACACGGGCGCAACACAATAAAATCCTCAACGAAAACGGTATCAAATTTTATCCTCTTCGCGGTAACCACGACAGTAACAACAGTATTTCGCCGGTTCGTTGCGGTATTGCTGTTGCGCAATATCGTGCGGCATTTCCAAACTTGCCCGGAATTTCCGGTAACAGCGGAAGCAGTCCCGATTTGCCCAACGCCGCCGGAATGACGTATTCGTTTACGCACAAAAACGGTAAATTCCTGTTACTGGATACGTTTCCGCTTGTCGATGATGGTTCCGAAGACGGTAAAGCCTACAAAATCAGCGATTATCAATCATGGATTGATACGGAATTGTCGAAAAAGGATCACCGGTTTGCTCTTGTTTTTGCCCATAAAGACCTTTTGGGACAAAATCACAAGGACAATGTTTTCAGCGATGATAAGACCAATCAGGATTCTTTTCCTGAAACACAAAATGCTTTTATTGCAAGTTTGCAGAGGCATGGTGTCAGGAATTTTATTTGCGGACACGATCACATGTATCATCGTTCTCGGATAAAGAGTCCCGACGGCAAGTCGGAAGTTCAACAGATTATTTGCGGCAGTGCGGCTCACAAATTTTATTTGCCGGAGCCGCCATTTCTTGCACGGGAAACATCGCTGGTCAAGGAGTTGAACCGGATTGGTTTTTTAATTGTTCACGTCAACAACGACGGTATTCGGATTGACTACCATTCGACGGAACCGTTTGGGCGTGAAAAATTTTTGCCGAAGTGGGAAATTTGTGATTCATTTACTGATTTGTTTGGCGATTCCCTCAACCGTACCACGTAAACCCGATTACGCCTTATTATTGGGCAAGTATCGTATTTATTCAGTCAGGTAGGCAATCGCTCACCGAACGATTGCGTCGGCGATAGCCGACCTTCGTATATCCGGTCGAAAAACCTCTTTCGGAGGTAACTGTCTATTTTTATTAACCACAGAATACACGGAACACACGGAAATTAGTAAATTGATAAGA
>JAITQV010000600.1 GCA_031288765.1 Planctomycetaceae bacterium | reverse complement strand
GCTACTGCGAACAAAATACCAAACAGGAGTAAGCTCAAAAAATCGCCGCAACAAACCGACAAGGGAGTGCTGAGATAGGTGAGATAGTAATAGAAGTCGGAGGTTATGGTGGAGGGGGAGACTTGAATTTTTTTAGACATGGATTATTTCCTTTCAATTAAAAAAAACTGATTGGTAAGAAGTAACGAACCATATTTATACACAAATAATAACCAATATTCAATTCCACAATTTTTTAGAAAGTACAGTAATCTGGTGAGATAAATTAAATTCGTTCAACATGAACTATTGGTAGGTACGACTACCATTCAAGAAATTCAAGATGAAATTTTATTTTTGTTCCCGCTTTGCCGACAATACACATGACTTTAATGTGAAAAATAACAAACAAATTTTATTATCATATCGGTAATTTTAGGCTACTTCAAAATTGTTGAACATGTGCAGATACTAAATTATGGAAAGCTTCATTTGTACACAATGACTTAAAGAGTTTTTTATTCTTCTTGAAACTTGCAGATTTTTAATCTACTCTCAATTGATATTATTCGGAAAATATTTTTTTCTCTAAATCTCTAATATAAATATCGGGTTCGTTCGTGCTTGCCATAAACGCATAAAGTATATCGTACACTGGCATGTGTACGATTGATTTGAGTTGAAAAAGGTCAGAAAGCCCCGTAAAGAGCCACATAAGACAATAGTGCCTTTCATATTCATCCTTATTAGCACCGGCATTCTCAAGTCGTAGATACTCATTATCTTCTTGTTGCGCAATGCTTTTTAGATTGGAAGCATAATTTTCATCTATTGGAAAATGCAAAGTTTTCCATTTAAAAATTGCTTCTTCAGCCCTTGAATCGTTTTTATATTTCTCATAAACCAGATCTACTGCTATTTCAAGAAGGTGTTTTAGACCATCTTGATTTAATGTTTCAAGATAATTAGCTAATTTGCTAGAGCCAAAACTCATTGGATGCATATTTACTCTCCTTTAAGGTTGGAAACCATTGTGTTCTAATGTTGGTAAAACATCTAATAAAACGGACAATTAATTTGGGCGGTGTAGGATGTTTTTCCTAAGTTGCTTCAAATATTCGATTGTTTTCTGAATATCGTTGTATTGTTGTTCCGGGTTTTCACGGTTTTCCCTTTCGATAATTAACGGACCAGTATAGCCGAAATCGTGAAGCGTTTTGAGAAAGAGCGGCGCGTTGACATCACCGGTTCCAAAAAGCACTTCTTCGCCCCATTCCTTGCCGGGCTGTTTTGCCCAACATGCATCCTTGCAATGCGTACTTCGGACAAAGCCTCCAACAAGACGCAACGCTTCAACCGGTTCACCGCAACCGTATAAAATCATATTCGCCGGATCGAAATTGACGTGCAAATTCAAACGGTTGACATCACGGATAAATTGAAGAAGTGCGGCAGCGGTTTCCTGACCGGTTTCAAGATAGAGCGATTGACCGTTTTCAAAAACGTAATCGCAAGTATTGCGGGCGGTTTGGACAACATCCTTGTATTCTTTTGATGCCGTGTCATGCGGAACGGCTCCAAAGTGAAGCTGAACCGCCGACACTCCCAAACGTTTCGCAAAATCGGAAACCTCTTTGAACTCCTCAAAACGTGCCTTGCGTGTCTTTTCCGGTGTCAGCCCAACGGTTTCTTTAACAATCGGAATCGTTTTATAACTCTCCCCCGCAAAACCGCTGACAACACAAGTCAATCGGACATTGTGTTTTTCAAGCGTATCAAGGATTTTTTTTACATTCTCCTCTGTTCGGTTTGCCGCAACGGGAACTTTGAGTTGAATGACGGAAATTCCCAACTCCATTGCCTTGTCAAAAGGCAAACCGGCACCGTGATCGTCAAAACGGGCTATCACGCCGATAGGCAACTTCTCATTTTCCGCCGCCGAAATAGGGTTCGCAAAAAGCAACACCAGCAAAATAACACAAAAAATCAGTCTGTTCATTATTTTCTCTGTTTACGGTGTGAAAGTGTGAAATGAAGTGTAGTATAATTTTATGGTGCGGCGGGCGATGAAATTCCGGTCTGTTTTGTCAATTCTTCAACCGCTTCATAAATAATGGTTTCGATGTCTTGCGACCAAATACCGGGTAATCCGTATTCCATTTGCGACGATGCGCCTTCGTAACCGCCCTCCTTTAATATGGTGAGCGTCGGAATGTACCCCTTTTCGTCGTTTGTATATCCCAATACGAAAATATTTTCTCCGTATTTTTGTTTTAGGTGAACGGCATATCCGACAGTCAATTCGCCTCCGAAAATAAACAACGGCAAACCGCCAATGTTCCATATCTGAACAGAGTACGGATAGGAACGGAACGGAGGTTCTCCATCTTTGTACCGATTTAGGAGAGCTTTTGCGCAACGCTTGTGAAACTCCGGTTGGCTGGTACTCTGAATAATTTTCGTCAAATCGTCCGCTGAAAATGTGTCCAAAGGCAACATCACTTCCTTAAAAGCGAACTTCAATGCAGGCGGTAATGTTTTCATCTTTTCTTGAAGTGTCCGGTCAACAGCGGCTGCCAACGTGATACCGTATTGCCGCGCCAACGGAATGGTATGGCGCGGTAACGGATTCATATCGCCGCCAGCCCCTTGAAAAAACATGGCTACGGCTTCGGGATAATATTTTTCCAGTTCCGCTTGAGCAAAACCGGGGTAATCGCCCGACCAAAGATAAATACTCAACGTGGTGGGATGGCAGGCATATCCGAAAACAATTGCTTTGATTTGCCCTGATGCGTTTGTCGCCTTCAAGACAGGAACGGAATAATCATTCGGACCTTTCAGTTCCGTCAACGGTGTCAATTTACCTTCTGTGTTATTTCGCCGGTTGACCTGAAAACGGGCGATACCATTGGCTGCTTCGAGGATTACCGGTTCGAGCGACTGCGACGCTTCGACAACCATATCGACAATCTGCCGTTCAAGAAGATGAGCATATCGAGCAAGTTTTTCCTTCTCCTGTTCGCTGAACGGCTGATACATCTCCAACAGATCCGACCGGATCAACACCGGTCCGGAATGTGTATGCGAAGCGTTCAGGATAATCTGTGCCTTATTCCAACCCAGTTTTTCGTGCAGTTGTTTTCGGATACTGTCGGATAATTGTTTGGGAAATCCCAACAAATCCGCCGTAACCAATACGCCGCGATTTCCTTCGGCATCTTCCAAGACCAGAGCCTTTGCCCACAAATCCAGCAGGACACCTTCCGACGCTCGGGTTCGCGCGGCATAACCGGCTAACCACATATTTTCCTCCGGCGTGATTTTTACTTTGGCAACTCCGGCTTTCCAGTCAGCCGCCGAAACACTGTTCGCAAAAAGCAACAGGATGACAACGGTACCGCAAAAAATAATTCTGTTCATTGTTCTATTTTGTTAGGTGTTGTGTTATGAATGTTGTGAAACAATATCCGATAATGACCGGACAACCGGTAAACTTCGGTATTCAACCTGTAATTTGGGCGGCATTCTTTTGGATGCGCCGAATGGCATCGGCGATAATGTCCATATTTTTCTTCGGTCCCAAGAGCAAATTCTGTGTGAACCAAACCGCTTCATTGCAAAGCCGTTTATACATCGGGAGATTGCCGGTACGTTCCGCAAAGTCGTCAAGAAACTTCTTTGAATAAAGCCGACCGGCGGCACGGGTGGAATAAACTTCCTTTTTTAATAAGGTAATAAAGTTGATTGGTTTAGGGCTTTGGGTTGCTAAGGGTGTTTTGTTCGGAAATAGGGTTGAAAATAAGGTTATGAGGAAACATTCCAATGAATAGATATAAACCGGTAAATTCACTGTCAAAACCATTAACCGGCTTGTTATAGCAAATTAATTTTAGAAAAAAACCAGTGAGGTCTTAAAAAAAACCTCCGCGTCTTTTGGGGACACCCCCGCGTCTTCCGGAAAAACCCCCGATTGTGGACAAAACAATTTTTAAAAATCTCTCGTTTTTTAATATTAGACCTTTTCCCTTACCTGCTTAAACATTGAAAACATGGCAAAAACGTCGTATTTTGTAATTATTAAGCCGATTGTTTTTTTGTGGGTTT
>JAITQV010000598.1 GCA_031288765.1 Planctomycetaceae bacterium | reverse complement strand
CTATCTACAAGAAACGTAGAATTAAAGAACGTTTTACCGAAGAATTACTTATCTCCTATTGTGAAAAATTAGGGATACGTCTATTGGACGAAGATTTTTACGGAGGTCATTATTCGATCTTTTATAGCCAGTATTATGATGCATTACAAACAGAACAAACCACATACGATCAATATCATAAAACACGAGAATTACGTTATGGTCGCTATCAGGGATAGGGTTAATGCGTGAGGCTGAGTATTTATACAATATAGAAAACCTCTAAAAATTCGATTTTTATCAAAAAATTATTCATAAATCCTTATTTTTCAATAGCAAAAACTAAATTTTTAGATGAGACCAATAGTAAACCGTTCAAAGTATACTTCTCAAGCCAGTTCCCATGTGATTTTTTCAGACATTTTTTCAGTCTCAAAAAATTCACAAATTACGGATTTAGCCGTATGTATGTCAATGTAATATCTTTCAAGAATTTCCGTATCAGCCCCAAAGTAAAAAAAATCTGTTGAATCAATATTAGAATTGTACGGTTTGTTGTAGTATTCTGGATTTAGGCTGTAATAGCAAGGACCAATGTCATTGTCTTCATAATATGCCAAAAAAGACATTTGACTCCCCAAACCAATTGCCATTGATTTTTTTTGATCAGAAAAGAGTTGCGCTAAAATTGGATAGCGAGAATTACTATGTATATCATCCAAAACCACAGACAACTCTTTTGTTGACTTTATGTGGAGTCTTTTGGGCTCCGGTTTAGACAAAGCATCAATCATTTGCGACCATCCCAAATGCATGGTTTTCTCCTAAATCTGTGATCCCCAATAGCGCGTTTGTGAATGACTGAATAGATACATAAAATTAAAATTTGCGGATTGGGTTAGGCGTAATTTTACCTGCTGAACAACCAAGCAAAATGATAAAAAACCGGAGCAGCAAAACAAAGTGAATCAACCCGATCCAAAAAACCACTATGCCCTTGAATCAATGTTCCGTACCCGCTCACACCGCGATCACGTTTGATTGCAGACATGGTCATATTTCCGGCAAACCCCATCAACGAAGAAATCAACGCTATCAGACCAGCTTGCCACCATTGGGGAAACGGCGTAAAATACCAAAGCGAAACACCTAACAACGCCGTTGTAACCGCACCGCCCAAAACTCCTTCCCATGTTTTATTCGAGTTAATTTTCGGAGCAACAACATGACGGCGTGAAGCATGAGACCAAAGATATTGAAACACATCACCGAGTTGAACAACAAGAACAAAAAAGAAAAGAAGTTGAAAATGTTTTCCGCTCAATATTGGCAGGATTCGGTGATAAAATGCCGGTAACAATTGTTCTGTTTTTCCTTGTTCCGGCAACTCTTTTTCCTGCGGGTTGAGTGTTTCGATCACCGTATTTTCCAAACCGTGATCCAAAATAGCGGCGGTGGGCGTTTCGTCGGGAAATAAATAGTTAGTTACCGGCGAGGCGGGAAGGTCAATTGTCAGCAATGCCGGAGCGTAACTCAAGGAATAGACACAGATAATTAAACCGAGTTGGAGTTTTGCTGTCCGTTCTAAGAAGCGTTTGGGGTCGCCCGACGCCGCCATCGAACCGGGAAGAATCAAAAAAACATAAATCGGCAAAAGAATAGAAAAAAATTGATAGGGAACCAATCCCGTTTTAGAAACAAACCAATCGGGATTGATTCCAACCATAATAAATTGCAACGGCGTAAAAAAAACATAAATCCAAAACAACGTTTGATGATCCGCCGGACTTTTGGGGGTTAGTGTGATGTATTCGCGGAGGATGACAATGGATAATATGAAAAAGAAAAGGGTTGTAACGAGAGGTCCGCAAATAAAAGCCGCCGCCAACAAACCAAACAACAACCACCAGGCACGAATCCGTGTCCGAAATGTATCCAGAATTGCCGGATCAACCCCGTAATCGACATAACATCGTAACGCCCGAATCGCAACAGTTGCGGCAATCAGAAGTACAAGAACACCTATAAATAAACAACTTGTCAAAATATCCATGCTCACCAATATACCACATTTATCTTTCTGATAAACAGGGGACTCTGTTTAGTGAATAGTTAATAGTGAGTAGTTAATAGTGGGAGGACGCAAGCAGAGTGAACACGTTGCGGCAATAACTCCGAATTTCACTTCTCCAAAATTCATAGTGATAATAACAATGGCGTCTCTATTCTGTCATTTGTCCTGTATCATTACTCAACACAGGACGGAATAGATACACAATGGCTTTAAAATATCAAAAAAAATCCCTCCCTCAGTAAACAAACACTGAAGGAGGGATTTTTTGTGAAGTTAACGGCGGAATAACCTGTACACATTCAGAATTATTCCCTTCACACTGGGCAGGGGCGGGATTGAACCGCCGACACACGGATTTTCAGTCCGTTGCTCTACCAACTGAGCTACCTACCCGAAAGATTTGCCCCCATTCTATCAAAATTAACACCACCGTCAAGCGGTCATACCAAAAAAATACCCCTAAATTCGGTTTTGCTATTTTTTGCTATTGAAAAATAAGGACTTATGAATAATTTTTAGAAGTTCCCAAGAATTGTACATATTACCCATTTTTGACGAACATTTTTTTGGCTTGTGTTTTGTTTAACAGACAAGCACAAAAGTTCGCGGAACACTTCGGCTTGACAATAATTGAGAATGACGGTATCGTTAATCGGAATTGTCTTGTTAAATGCTTGGATTTGAATTGGGATACCCGGATAAAACCGCCATTAACAATTTTACCTTAACTAATTTTTCTGCCCTCATATTGACAATTTTCTTCCATGCCTCGATTGAATTTTTATATTTTTTTGATTGCTGTTGTTCTTTATCTTTTTTGTTCGGGAATAACCATGCGGGACAGAGTTCTCCTTGATTCGCTGCACCGAATCGAAAACGACGCCTTGGTTTACCCTACCGGTAAAATGTTGTTTGAAGGAGCGATGACCGGAATGATCCGGGAATTAAACCATTCATTGGGCGATCCTTATTCGGCATACATTCCATTTTCCGAACAAAAAGAATATGAGGGAAATCTTGACAATTATTTTGATGGTATTGGCATTGTGTACCGGGAAAACCCAATTGAAAAAGAATCGGAAATTATTTATCCGATTCTTAACTCTCCGGCTCACACCGCAGGAATCAAATCCGGCGACAAACTTCTACGCGTCAATAATAAAGAAACCAAAGGACTTACGTTTCACGAAGTTTCCGAACTTTTCAACAGCGATTCAAAACAAAAAATTGAACTCCTGATACTTCCTTACGGCAAAACAGAACCGGTTGAATTTTCGGTGTCCCGTGTTCCGGTTTTTCGCGACAGTGTTGAAGGAGACGGTATTGATATTAAAGGTAATCGGATTTTTTGTTTGGAGGACAATTCGGAAATTGCTTATCTTCGGATTACTTCGTTCAGTAACCGGACGGCTGGGGAAGTTCGTGCGGCGCTAAAACAAATTTCAGAAAAGAACGCTCAATTGTTGATTTTGGATTTACGGGATAATCCCGGCGGATATGTTGATGTTTGTGTTGAGGTTGCCGGTTTTTTTCTTCAGCCGACACCGGAACAGGATATTATTGTTTCAACTCGTTTTCGTGACGGCACCGTCAAAGCGGTTTATCGGCTTGACCGTCAAACGCACATTTGTTCGATTCCGATGGTTGTTCTGATT
Organism: Planctomycetaceae bacterium; assembly: GCA_031288765.1. Taxonomy (GTDB): domain Bacteria; phylum Planctomycetota; class Planctomycetia; order Pirellulales; family Thermoguttaceae; genus WRKP01. Next base: position 3,172 of record JAITQV010000598.1, on the reverse strand, counting down.
GACAACGAGTCTGCCAGTGCGGCGGAAATTCTTTCGGCGGCACTTCAGGATTATGGGCGGGCAACGGTTGTTGGTGTACGGTCATTCGGAAAGGGAACCGTGCAGGAAATTGTTCATTTACCGCTCAATTCCGGTACACTTCAATTAACAGACGCAAGTTATTGGCGACCGAGCAACCGGAATATTCACCGAAATCAGGATGCTCAAGAATCGGATTCGTGGGGAGTTATTCCCGATCCGGAAGGATTGGTTCCCATATCAGACGCCCAACGTTACGCAACATTTCAGATTCGGGAGCGGCGTTCCAATCACATTTCGGGGAATCGCCGACTTTTTCTTGAAGATTTTCTTCTTCATTTACCCGATGAAGTCCGTGAAGTTCAAACATCCCGCAAGAAAATGTTCGATGAAACAATACCGGACGAGGAACCTTTTGTCTTGCAGGGCAAACCGCCGTATTACGATCCGCAACTCGATAAAGCCGTTGAAATACTCAAACGTTATTAAAATATTATTTTGTTGTTATAAGAAAAAGGCGCCGATGAGTCGATAGCGGTAACGTTCATTAATTTGTTCGCGCCAAATTTTTGTTTTGGCGACCAGTTCTTCTACGCTGTGGTCATAGAACAGCCGTACAAGTTCGAGGGCATCTTCTTGCAAGACGGCGATTTCGAAGCGGTAGTCCACCGGAATAAAACCGCACAAACGGCATCCGTGTTTGACATGTAAAGAAACAGTCCATGAGTTGAAATCTTGAAGCGGAGTACCGTAAAGAATTGTGGGGGTTACATTGACACAGGGACTTATGGAGAGGGTTGCCGTTTTTTTTTCGGATTTATTTTCAAAGCTGAGTTGAGGGGAACAAAATTCTTGGGATTTTGCTCGCGGAAACGGGGAAAAACGGGCAATTGCAACATCTTCGGCAACATCACGAATACATTTTTGAGCCCAGCGATCACCCCAAAGTCTTTCTATTTCATCACGGCTGATTTCGCCGATTTCGTAAATCATGTAATCCGGGCTTTGGATTCGGGCATTTCTTTTTGTGGGATTATTCATTTTATCCTCCATGTTTTTACCGCGTTTATTTATGATGACGGAGATTGCGGTGTCAATGAAGCCGGAAATGCTTTATGAAGACTTTTTTACCGGCGGTCTCTTCCGTGAGATTAAAACCGATATGGTTAATTTTGCCGATTTTGCGACATTGAAAAATAAAAAAAGTGGTATCGATTCGGTATTTTGTTTTTTAACGCCGTAAGACGCGGAAATTTTGCGGAATAAAGCGGAAGTTATAATTCTGGTAATATTTCAGCGGAATTTTTTGATCGTGTAAGAATTTTGGCAAAAAACCTTATTTTCAACCTGATTTTTCAAACAAAACAACCTTAGTAGCCAAGACGTCCCCGTAAAATAAACCTCATTACTTCATTAAAAGAGATAGTAATGAGGTTTATATTTTAATTGTCCAACGGACTGGAAAAATCAAAACAATAAAGTACATTAACGTTCTTCAATAGGGAATTGAAGATCTTCATTGAGTAATTACAGTTCTTCAATCGGTTAATGTAGTTCTTCATTTGATAATTGCAGTTCTTCAATCGGTTAATGAAGTTCTTCATTTGGCAATTGAAGTTCTTCAATCGGTTAATGAAGTTCTTCATTTGGCAATTGAAGTTCTTCAATCGGTCAATGAAGTTCTTCATTTGGTTAATGAAGTTCTTCAATCGGTTAATGTAGTTCTTCATTTTTCGGTATTTTTAGGGGTTATGGTGTTTTCTTGTGATTTTGTAAGGAAAAGGTAGATAACCGCTCGCCGTAGAGACTTTCATCCATGGCAGCGTCGGTATTAGCCGACTAACACAAATCTGATTTTCTATCGGCTAATACCGATGCGGCGTTTCGCCGAAACGCCGCCTATTCAACAAACTATGGGAAATTTGCTTGTTGTCCATCATTAACGTGGTAATACGGAAGTAAAACAGTAATGAGTGGTGTCGTGATTTTAACAGCAAAAACAGAGCCGTCACCTATGAGGAAATGACAGATTCCCGGATGGAAGCTGCCGAAACCAACCCGATAACCATAGCCGGCGGTAGGGTCTTCTTCTGGACGTCTAATGTAAAATTCCGTGTTTGGTCCTCCCGTAACTAATCCGCCTTCCCAATGTGATCCGCCGCGAGCCGGAGAAGGAAACCGTTCATCACCAATACACAAATAGGAACAGTCATTGTGTTCCATGTGTATATCATTGTTACATTTACCAACACGATTAATATTAATGAACTTTTCACCAATAAAGATTTGGTTACTCAATCCGTCACTTATCCAAGCAAAATTATCACGATAAGTCCAGTAATTATTTGGTAGATCTATTGTTTTCCGAAAAGGTCCGCGCTGAAGTGTTGCATGTTTTTCCATATCTGTACCTGAATACCAATCCCCATGAGTAAGACCAAGTGCTGTCCGTTCTGCTAAAGTAATACCTGGTTCTAACATGACGTAAGCATAATCAGTCTGGGGACCAGGAGCGATCCACTCCCACCCCGGATCATCGGGAGTACGGGCAGATCCGCCGCGTCGGGAAGGACAGCGATAACCGGCAAAAGCAGCAAAACCTTTTCGGTCTTCTTCGGTCATGTGACCGGCTGCTCCAACTGCCGGATCAATTCCCCGCCACCAATCACCGAGAAATTGACCTTTGAGACCTTGCCCCGGAGTAGTTGATCGTTCTACCATTTTATTGTGGAGAGCGACCTGTTCCATAAACGGAAAAATAAACACCCACATGGAAGCGGAATAATTTTGAATACCGCTAGGTGGAAGGGACGAGTTGGTATCGTGGAAATTGTGGATACCAATACCAATTTGTTTGAGATTGTTGGCACATTGCATTCGTCGTGCCGCCTCTCTTGCTGCTTGGACGGCAGGTAACAGTAACGCGATTAACACGCCGATAATCGCAATTACTACCAACAATTCGACCAACGTAAATCCGTTTCGGTATTCGGTTCGACGAACTTTCGAACGGAATTTACCTCCGGAACACAACATAACACACAGCATGAAACATACTGTGAGGCTTGCCATTAAAAATGGCAAAACGTTAAATAAAATTTGGAACATGTCATATTCTCCTTAAAAAAGGATTTTGATATTTTAACAGATTACA
>JAITQV010000558.1 GCA_031288765.1 Planctomycetaceae bacterium | reverse complement strand
AAAAATACAAAAGGATAAAAAAATTAAATGTCCCGTATCCTGCCGCGTCTTTCGCGAATTTTCCACACTTTTCCGCGTTAAAATTATTCCGCCGAATAGATACGAAATATTATCAATTTTTTCTATTTTCCCCACAACACGGAATATAATGTTGTGTTTTTGGGACGATTGACTTTTCTTTGTGAGCAGTTAGACTATAATTATATTATAGATCTCTTTAAAAGGTCAGTAATATTTCAAGGACAATTTTAAATTTGGTCGGACTTCCTTTACTGACTCGAAGCCTTTTTGTATTAGCCCTGCAAAAAATGTGATTATGTATTACCTGGATTGCGTGCCGCTTCACCTACGGTTAGACATAATTCACCTGCGGAGCTAATACCACGCCGGAAACATCATGGATTCACAAGAAATCAAAGAAAAATTTCAGCAACTTTTGGATGATTACCATTCAAACCGGATTGACTGGCGAACTTTTGAGCAACGACTTTTTGAATTAAAATCATTGCGTTTAAATATTTTTTCTTCTGCTCCCGAACACAACGCAACGGAACGTTTTCCAAATTCCTCTCAAACCGCCGCTTCTCAACCTCTTTCTCCTTCTCAAACAGCATCTCAGATTTTGCCGCCCCGTTTTTCGTCCGCCGCCGTCTCCAAAAGCAGGCGATTTTCACTTCAATCTCTTCCCGAAACTTCTTTGCCCGCATCTCCCGAATCCCGCCGGCGTGATAACGAAACCGCCCCCAAATCACCCAACCTCCCGTTCGCCCCAACCTCCCCCAATAATCCCTACAAAAATGCCGCTCCTTCAACTTCGACGTTTTTCATAGATGCCGACTCGCCGTCTCGGATTTTCCGTTCAACAGGACCGTTGCAAGTTTCGCGACGTAATAACCGACTCGACCCGGGAACACGAATAGGTAATGATTACACACTTCAACGTGTTCTCGGAAACGGACAATGCGGCGAAACATGGTTGGCAGAAGAAAATTCGACCGGTAATCTTGTCGTTTTAAAATTGATTCCGCCGCTCATTCAAAAAGATGACGGAACTCTCGACCGTGTTTTCGATTCATTCCGCCGTGTTTTGAAATTAAAATATTCGGGAATTTGTCCGGTTTTCCGGCTGGCTCAAGACGAAATTCTGGGAAGTTTTTTTGTGTCGGCTTTTTTGGATGCGTTGCCGTTGAACAAATATTATGAACGGTATTGTCAATTGTATCAGGATTTTCCGCTTACGGTTGCCGTTCAATTGTTAGTTCCGGTGAGCCGCGCTCTCGATTTCGCACACCGAAAAAAAATTGTGCACCGAATGTTGAAACCGCAAAATATTCTAATCGGCAAACGTTGCGGTGTTGTTGTTACTGATTTTGGGTTTACGGAAACGGTTCACAAAGAACTGTTGCGTCTCGGTGTTACACCTGCTGCCGCCACAACCGCATTCTGGAAAGCACCGGAAATTTGGGCTCACAAAAATTATACTCCTCATTCGGATCAGTTTGCTCTCGGCGTCTTAGCCTGCCAACTTATAACAGGGGCATTACCGTTTCACGGAGAAAATGATACGGAATGTTGTGAAAATATTCTTCGCATGGAACCGGTTCTCGAAGAATCCCTGCCGGAACAAACTCAAACCGTCTTGCGTAAGGTGTTATCGAAAAACCCGGAAGACCGGTTCTCTAGTTGTTACGACTTTGTGAAGGAATTGAGCGAATCGTTGGGATTGAACGCGACAGAGCAAACATCGGAAACAGAAATTTGGCACTTCACGGAAAAAGAAACAATTCTTGATCCGCAAGATACTTTCAAACAGCAGAATCTGACATTTCCTTATGCCAAAAATCCGAAAAGTTCTTCGGGGATTATGCTTATTCCGTACAAATTGATTACTTCACGTACAGGTTTAATTGCCGTTTTTCTGGCGATTATTGTGTTTTGTTGCGGGATTATTTTCTGGAAGTTTACGGCGAGTTCGAATTCTTCAAACAGCACAACAACACAAAACAATAATCTCACGGTTACGGAAAAACAGGAGAATGACATAAAACATTCGAAATCCGAACCGCCAACAGTGAATAAACCGGCAATTTCAAACGAAGAGTTGGAACGATATACCCGATTGGCGGAAGAAGGAAATCTCGAAGCCCAACGGTATTTAGGTGAAATTTATTTTTACGGCAAGGGAGTTAAACCGAATTATCAGAAAGCGATACAATATTTTCAGTTGGGGGCGCAACAAGGAGATATTCCGTCGTTGTACCATGTCGGGCGTTGTTACGAATTAGGACTCGGCGGTTTGCCGCGCGATACCAATCATGCAATCTCAATCTATAAACGGGCAAAAGGATTTTCGCCGGCAGACAAAGCATTGATAAGACTGAAAGCGGAAGATAAATAAACGTAATTGTCTATTTATTAACCACTGAACACACGAAATACACGGAATATGTAATAGTAATAATGTTTACGTACAATTTCAAGGTTAGTTTATTTATAGAAAATAGGACGCAAAAATGTTTTTTTATTGTATTCATTTTGTATCCTTAAAAAATAAACTTGTGATCTTATCTCACTAATTTCCCGTGTGTTCCGTGTATTCTGTGGTTAATAAAAATAGACAGTTACAAATAAACCGCCGTGATAAACGGATTTGTTGTTGCGGAATCCGGTGATGCGGAACAAAATTACTTTATTTTTTGGTCTTCTCTTCGGTTGTTCTTTCGGCGAAACGGAATGATTCCTTTTTGACAACATATTACCGTATCATCCATGATTACAACAATTCATCAATATCTTGATCTTTATCCGGTTGATCCGAATAGCGAAAAAGTAATTGTGGGAACAATTCATCCGCATAACACAAACGAGTTCAAAATTCCGTTCTTTTACGGCAGCAGATTAAGTTTATGGGAGTTGCTTCAACGGGCATCAGGCGGAGAAATCGGTCAACCGATTACACTTTCGGGTATTTTGAAATTTCTGCAACGGCACAAGATAGCGGTTAGTGATACGGTTCGAGAGTGTAACCGAAAATCAACGTCGTGGGCGGATAGTGATTTGATACCGACGCGCCTCAACACGGAATTGCTTCAACAAATACGAAACAGTAAAATAAGCGAAGTTCTTTTTATGAGCGGTTTTGGTAAAACAAATGCGTTTAAACTTTTTTATGTTGACATGTTGGGACGTAAAATCACGCCGGATATTCGTTTTCGTCGGGAAGTTCAACTGGAAGCGGATGTTTTCGGACATTCGGTCAAGTTGAGTATTCTTTATTCGCCGTCGGGAGCCGCAAATATTGCATTAGCCCAATCGGAAATTTACCGGAAAAATCAGTCGAAATATGCCCATTCGCCAACACCGCTTTATGATTTCAAAGTCGATTATTACCGTGAAAAATTCGGACTCGGCAAAAATGAAACGTATTAACATAACTGTCTATTTAACCACAGAACACATGGAAATTAGTAAATTGATAAGATCACAAGTTTATTTTTTGAGGATACAACGTGAATACAATAACAAAAAAATAGTTTTGTGTCCTATTCCCTATAAATAAACTAACTTTGAAGTTGTACGTCAACATACTTATACTGCCTAACTCATACCGTAATACAAAAAAGAAGTTCCGGTCAATTTTTATAATTCCATTCATGTTTCCCATTTATATTATTACATTTTTTATTGCGTTTTTTTTAAGTGTGTTGACATGCCGGCAAATACGGTATTTTGCTCCTTACTGGGGATTGATTGACCGCCCCGGCGAACGGAAAATTCATACAAAACCAATTCCTACCGGCGGCGGTTTGGGAATTGGACTGAGTGTTTTAATAACATTTATTCTTTGTCAGCTTTGTCTTATTTTTTTGTTGCGGTTTGAAACATTGCGGTTATTATTTCCGGCAACAATTACGGTTCATCTTGACGGTCTTATTTATCGGAGCGGTCAACTTTGGACATTGCTTGGACTTGGCAGTATTCTGCTTATTCTTGGTACATTGGATGACCGTTTCAATTTAAATTGGATATTCCGTTTTGGTGTTCATATTTTTGTAGCGGTACTTGCCGTTTATCACGGTTGGCGGTTGACCATTTTTATTGATTCGCCGATTCTTACAAATATTCTGAGTGTTCTCTGGATTGCCGGACTTATCAATTCGTTCAACATGCTGGATAATATGAACGGACTTTCGGCGGGCATAGCGGCGATTTGCGGTTTATTTCTTGCGGTGGTGATGTTTCTTGTACCGAATCCCTTGTCGCAGCAGCCGCAATTTTTTGTTGCGGGATTCTTATTTATTCTGGTCGGAGCAATTGCCGGTTTTTTAATGTACAACAATCCGTTTCGTGCTTCCATGTTTATGGGCAACGGCGGTGCTTATTTTATTGGTTTTCTTTTAGCGGTATCGACATTAACCGCCACATTTGCCGGTTACGGCGGTGCCGCTCAAACGATATATGTTCCATTGTTGGTTTTTGCGGTTCCGGTTTATGATACCACAACTGTTATTCTGATACGGATTCGCAACGGAAAAAGTCCGTTTATCGGCGACAAAAACCATTTTTCACACCGACTGGTTGATCTTGGATTTTCAAAAACACAATCTGTTTTAACGGTTTATCTGACAACGACCATTTGTTGTCTTGGTTCATTGTTATTGTATCAGGTCAATTTTCTTGGAGCCTCGTTGATTTTTTTACAAACATTCCTTCTTTTATTTCTTATTGGCATCATAGAACATGCCGGAAGAAAATAATCGTCTAATAATAAACAATGGCGGCGGTGGGTGAAAACCCTTCGCCAAAAGGCTTTCACCTACCGCCGCTTGCCGATAGGCAATCCAAACAACTATTATATTGAGGGCTTTCAGCCCTCTTTTCGGGATAGCGGACTGAATAGATACCATATTGGTAAGTTAGTGAAAAGGTCTATTAACTATTAACTACTAACTATCAACTAAATTATGAAACCCGCTTTTACCTTAATCGAACTCCTCATTGTAATCGCTCTGCTCGCCGGTATCGCCATGATTGTCCTCCCCAATCTTGCCGGTGATAAAAAAGAAGTCGCCGAAACCATTATTCAGTCGGAAATGGCAGAAATTCAACGGGCTTTTTTCCGCTTCAAAAACGATTGTACGTTAAAACCGGAAGATTATCAAACAGTTGCCCAATACGGAGTTGCCGTCCTGCTGACAAAGGAAATTGATAATGAGTTTTCATTTGACCCTTGGGAGAATGACCGCCAACGCGGTTGGCGAGGCGCCTATCTCATCCAAGAAGATACACGGTCAATTGATCCCGTTTCCATCGGTCAACAAGAAAATGGTAATGCCAAAGTTCCGGTGATCTGTTGCCCTCAAAATAATCCCAATTTCCCAGCCGATTATTACCGCATACTTGCAACAAAAAATAAAGGCGAAATTCTTGCACCCAATGCCTCCGACTTCACAACTGAAATTCATCAATTATGGCTGGTTTATCCCTATACCGATTTTACAAAACTTACTACAATCAAAAATGAAATTGAAACTGAAAACAAAAAATATTACCGGCAACTTCTCGAAAATGAAGTTCAATTTGACCCGCCCCAATAACGGAATGACACTGATTGAATTAGTGGTGGTGTTGGGGATTTTGGCGGCGTTGGCGGGAATGACGCTAAGCTTCGTCGGCGAAATGAATTCCGCCGCCCGACAAACCGTTACACGGAATAAACTCGAACAAATCGAAAACGCCATCATCGGAAATAATACACAAAACAGCAGATTCCTAAACGATATGGGACGTTTGCCGGTAATGATACACGACAACAATAAAGACAACAGCGGAATTATCCTTAGCGAACTTTGGGATTCCGAACTGTTCGACCGGAAAACAAATGACCCTGTCATTCTTTACAACGGTTACAATGACGAAATTACAAATACAAAAAAACTTAATAAACCGGAAGGAATCATTGTAACTTTGAGCGGCGGTTGGAAAGGTTCCTACCTAAATGTTACAAACAAAAAACTCTACGACGGCTTCGGAAATGATTTTCATGCCGCCAATCCTAAATCCGATAATCCAATTCAAAATTGGGATAATTTTGATGAAATCGAAGAAGAATTTACGGTTGTTCTTCCCAATACAACAACAATCTTGAATATTCCTGAAAAAACAATTCTGAAATTCGGAAGTTTCGGCGAAGATGATCAATTCGATGATACTTCCCAAAAAACATCTACCGCTACCGCATGGCAAAATGCCGATGATATAAAAAAATTTCATTATTCACAAGTCTTTGCAACCTTGCGCGTCAATATCTTGCTGCGCGATTCCTCAACCACTCCGGCAACTTGGCAACCACCATTACAAGTTAAAGAATATCCTACAAATGACAATGTTAAAGCTTATGACCCAAATACAATTTATAAAACCGGTTCACTCATTAAAGATAGTAATGACGACCTGTATGTCTGTACATCCGATCATTCTGCAACAACTCCGTCGGATAATGAACCGATTGTTTGGAAACGAAATGAAACTTTTATTGACAAGGCTGGTCGGGAATGGGTTTGGCTTCCACGTACTAACGGTTTAAATCGACTCCGTGTTACCGTTTTTTTCCCTTATGTCGAAACAGAACCCACTAATAACACACTAAAAAAAACTATCGCCCGCGCTGTAACCGCACTGTATCCTGATCCCGATAAAATTAGCCCGAATTTATTTTATTTTTATCCCGACACAACAAATGCCCCTATTGAGTGGAACAAAATAGAACCGGATAACTTCTTGCCTATCGTCGAAATACAAGGTGATACAATGAACGAAATCACGTTTCGCAATCTTATCCCCGGTATCCGAAAAATCTTTGCTTACGGTTTTGCCGAATGTGAAATAGTTGACAATGCAACATCAACAACAAAGTATTCCAACGCCCGACATTCCAATGTTCAAACAATAGAGTTGAAACCCGGTGAAAATTTTATTACAATCTACCTTCGTGAATCGTTTTAATTCTTGAACCCTTTGACC
>JAITQV010000502.1 GCA_031288765.1 Planctomycetaceae bacterium | reverse complement strand
TTTTTATTATTTACTGTTCAGATATTCCATTCCGTACCTTCGGGGTGATCTTCCAATGTTATCCCAAATTCCGCTAAGTTTTTACGGATTTTGTCTGCTGTTGCAAAATCTTTGTTTTTACGGGCAGCGGCACGAAGTTCCAGCAGCAATCCCATTAACTTGTTCACCAGTTCATTAGAACCGGCGTTTGTTTTTTCTTTCGGCGGTTTGTGGAATAGTCCAAGCGTTAAACCCAATTCCCGCAATACTGTTGCGCCATGTATTAACGGTGTTCGAAGAGAGATGTTTTCCGTTTCCGTTTCAAGTTTATGATCGTCAATGTATTTATTCAGCACGCGCAGCAATTCAAATAACACTCCAATTGCTCCGCCGGTATTGAAGTCATCGTCCATTGATTCCAAAAATTTTGCACGATATCCGGCTAATTCGGGAATTGACGAAGTTACAGCGTCGATTGTTTGATTTCCTTCCGTCCGGTTAACCGCCGCAGCCAAGTGATAGAAATTCCGTCCGGTAACTTTTTCAAACCGTTTCGTGAACCGGTAAAATGTTTCGAGTCCTTTGGCGACTTCTTCAATGCGTTCAACGCTGAAATCAATTGGGCGGCGGTAATGTGACGATAACAAAAAGAAGCGAATTGTTTCCGGCTCAAATTGTTTCAACATATCACAAAAAGCGTTGGCGCCTTTTGATTTACTGATTTTATTTATTTCCTGTGATTCGATATTTCCTTCTTCGGCTGTACGGGTTTTTCGACCGCCGACTTTACTGGTTTCGCCGGATGCTTGCATCAAGCCGTTGTGCATCCAATACCGGCACATTGGTTTACTGTGGCGTGCTTCGCTTTGTGCTATTTCATTTTCGTGATGTGGGAAGACCAAATCGAGACCGCCGCCGTGGATATCAAACGTTTCCCCCAACAATTCGCGGCTCATCACCGAACATTCGATATGCCAACCGGGGCGTCCTTTTCCCCACGGTGAATCCCATGAAGGTTCGTCGGGTTTGGCGGATTTCCACAACGCAAAATCAAACGGAGTTTGTTTACGGTCAACCGTTGTGCCGCCTTCGCCGGTCATTTGCTCCAAAGAGCGGTGCGACAGTTTACCGTAATCCGAGAACTTGCCGACATTAAAATAGACATCGCCGTCCGATTCATAAGCAACACCTTTATTGATTAAATCCTGCGTGAATTTAATGATGTTACCGATATGTTCCGAAACTTTCGGGAAGTGGTTGACCGAATTTTTGACGTTCATTGCGTCGAGATTTCGCATGTAATCGGCGGTCATTTCTTCTGCGACAGTAGCCATTGGGATTTTTCGGGAGTTAGCTTCGGCAATTAGTTTGTCGTCCACATCGGTAATATTAATGACGAGTTTTACCTGATAACCGTTGTACGACAGATACCGTTTAATGGTGTCGAAGATTATTGGACCTGCCATGTGACCGATATGCGACGGCTTGTAAACTGTTGGTCCGCAAAGGTAAATCCCAACTTCATTTGGTTTTACCGTCTTAAATTCTTCTTTTGATTTTGATAATGTATTGTAAACGCGAATCATTGCCGTGTGAAAATGAATAATGGAAATTAATGTTAAAGAACCCAAATAGTTGATAGTTTATAGTTGATAGTTAATAGTGTCGCAAGCGGAGAATTTATTGCAAGATGTTAAAAATCAGGAGGATGTATAAACGGTAATTTTTATTGTTGTTTTTTTGCCAATTGTTCCATCAATTCTTTAATTAATTTATCTTTTTCTTCATTTATTTTTTTCTCTTCTTCAATTTTTTTATCTTTTTCTTCGAGTGCTTTTTTGTTTTCCTCAATTGTTTTATTTTTTTCTTCAATTGTTTTATCTTTTTCTTTTAGTGCTTTTTTGCTTTCTTTAAGAGCTTCTTTGTGTTTTGTGACGGAGTGTTCTTTTTCTTGGAGTTCTTTCATGAAATCGTCTTCCATTTCCATTTCCGCCTGAACATCCTCATTTCCCGACGCCATACGAAGCCGCCGAATGATTGGGCGGCATGTTTCGGGATATTCGTTTTCGTCCACATTCAGGAGGTGGCGATTATCGGTGCGGTTTCCCTGATAGAAAAGACTCAACAGTTTTTCAACATTGTTACGGCGGCGTTGTTTTAGTTGGTCGAGTTGGATAATCCACGAACGGTGGTGCAAGCCCTCGATAAATTCGTTTGTAACTTCCAAACTTTCTTTTGTTGTTCCGTCTTTAATATTTTGATCGACTTGGATAATCGGGCAATCGTTAACACCGATATCATAACCCAGCAGGAAGATAGCGTAAATTTGGCAGGCTTTTTTGTTTTTCTTACTGCCGTAAACATTGTGCGGATTTTGGTAATGCAAGCCCAGATAACGGCGAAACCGCATAATATCCGAATAAAATTTTGCTTTTTGCAATTCGATCATAACGGTTTTGGTTTTACCGTCGGCGGTTGCGATTTGGGCGGAGAAGTCGAAACGGCACACTGTAAGAAACAATTCTCCGGCATTTTCTGTTGATTTTTTAGTGTTTTTTGTTGAGTTTTCTTTATTGGGCAGCAGGCGGAGGGTACGTTCCCGTGTTGCGAAACGAAGTTCCAACACTTCTTCCTCAATAATTGCGGAGAGGAATGATTTTGCAACTTCTTCATCTTCCAACAAGAATTTGAAGACAACATCATAAATCGGGTTGGCAATATACATTGTTGATTTAGTTAATAGTTAAATTGATTCTTAATCGGCTGGCGCCGACCAAAAAATTCGGCAATCACAAGGTAGGCAATCGTTCGCCGAAGGGCTTTCACCCAACGATTGCGTCGGTGTTCGCCGACCTTCGTATATGCGGTAGGGACGAAAGATTTTTCGCCCCTACATTGGAAAACCCTTCGCCGAAGGGTTTTTGGGGATTCCCGACCGCCAATCGGGGATTCCCGAACACCAATCGGGGATTCCCGAACACCAATCGGGGATTCCCGACCGCCAATCGGGGATTCCCGAATGCCAATCGGGGATTCCCGAAATGACAACAAGGCAACCGTTCGCCAAAAATTCACAAGGTAGGCAACATATTAGTTGATAGTTGATAGTGGAGGACGCAAGCGGAATCAATTGTCCGAACTATGATTTATTTGATTTATATGATTTTAAGGTAATTATTCTGTGGAATGTTTTTTTTCCTACGCCCTGCAAGGGCGGTATAATCCAGCCCGCCGCAACGCGGCGGGTAAATTGTCCCAAAAAACACCAACGCCCTGAAAGGGCAGCGTATTAGTTGATAGTTGATAGTTGATAGTTTATAGTTCGCATGCGGATTTAACATCTTGCAATAAATTTTCCGCATGCGGCACTCTCCAACTCTCCAACTCTCCAACTCTCCACTATTCCAGTATTTTATGATCGACGATAACCTGTTTGTAATGCGGTTCGCCGTTTTCTTGAACATAGGTTACACCGCGCCGAAAACCAACCGGTGTACTACGATCAATCAAATAAAATGCCCGATGCCGTTTTACCTTACCGTCACCAAGTCCGTATTCTTCACCAAGTACAC
>JAITQV010000426.1 GCA_031288765.1 Planctomycetaceae bacterium | reverse complement strand
ACCGAACCGGACACGGCAACAATTAGCGAATTGAAGCGTTTCTTTCGGAATCCTCAAGAGCTTCTCGGTGATTACTCATTCAGCCGTGAAGAATACGAACTTGAGCAAGGAAAATATATCCTCCGGCAAACATTTTAATAACTTAAAACAATGTCGTTAAAACATCTTCGCCGAACGACTGCGCCCATTCCTTTTAATTACGAATAAAATGAAAAATTTGATTTTGTCCGTAGGGTAATTGTTGAACAATTATGCAGGACAAACCTTATTCCTAACCTAATTTTTCCGAACAAAACAACCTTAGTAGCAACATTGCCCGCACCACAACAATCCTATTACCTTATTAAAAAAATGAGATAATAAGGTTAGTTGTGGTGGAATACATGATACTACTAAGGTTGTTTTGTTAGAAAATCAGGTTGAAAATAAGGTCACTGGTTGAAACAATTACCATACGTTACGTTTGGGCAAATTCCGCTGAAATATTACTGTAAATCCATATTTGCGAAAATCCGCGTCTGTGAAAATCTGCGTCATCAGCGGACTTCTCTCCTGTGTTCTCTGTGGTTAATAAAATAGACAATTACAACCGTTTGTGTTTGTTTTACATGAATGGTTACAAATTATTAAAACATTTTGTATGTGAAATTTCACGGCAATTTTAAAACGATATCCATAACGGTTCTTCCGAAATCGCCCAACAATTGTCGGCAGGAATTTTGAGCGGAGTTCCGAATAGATTACAGGCTTTGGTTGCCGTTTCAGTTAATTTGACACTTTGTGTCCCCTCCAATGTCCACAAAACAAGAATATCCGGTTCGTTTTTCTTTTGAAGCCGAAAAACAAAAAGATTTTCTTTTTCGTTGCCGATTTGTTGGTCGGCAATAATGTTACGCCCCGCAGTATGACGCGCCATCACCGCATACGCAATGTATGCCGGTTTAGCATGAAGCCCAAGCCGGTCATCACGGAGTAAACCAAAATTCTCTTCTTCGTCAAGACGGTTAAGCCCTTTGTTTTTCAGATTGTACCAAAAATACCGTTCAACAACTCCGGTTGCCAGCAAAGGAATCGCCGACCGAACCAACATAGACGCCTGAAATAATTCCGTATCAGGCGCAGGATGTTGTTTCGGCGTGGGCCAACCAATTTCCGTAATCCAGATCTTCGGTTCTCGACAACCGTTTTGTTTCATTAAATCGACAACACGAAGAACCTCGTTGACAATACCTTTGTCCGGTTTATTCGGTTGTCGATACGGATGAAGCGAATAAGCGTCGCAATATTTCATCACACCGGCTTTGATTTCCGTTTCGATTTGCTGAAAATGATAATCGGGATGATCTCCGCCGCCGCCAATAATGTACACTTCGGGATTCTCCGCCCGAATCGCTTCCGAAGCCGCTTTGATTAGGTTAACATAATTTTCCGCCGTGTTTTGTTTTTCCTTCGATTGGAGATGACTCATCCCAACTCCGACATACCATTCATTCCAGATTTCAACATACTTAATCCGGTTTTTGTAATATTTCACAAATTGCTTTGTGTATTCCGCATAACCCGCCTGCGCTTCCGGCGAAACAGGATAACCATTGTTGTCATAAAAAGGATTGGAATAATTTAAGGCAATTAACGGATCAATTTTAAGGTTAATTGCTTCATTAATATATTCTTCCGCTTTCGCCGGAAAAAAATATTCGCCTTTGTTCTTTTCAACAATATTCCAGTAAACTTCATCACGCAACATCCCAATACCCGCACGTTTAATAAACGGCATCGAATTAATCGACCACCAATTCCAAATATAATGCGTGCAAGTACCAAAACGCTCGTCAACCGGCACATTCGGCGTTATAGAACCAAAGGAAAAGAAAACCGGTTGACCTGTACGTTTTTTCTCCGGCTGATTAACAGACACGTTGTCAAATGTAATTGTTTCAGGGAACAACACACAACGAATTGCGCCGGTTGAAGTTACAGGAATTTCCACAACAACACCTTCCGCCGGAACCGCAAGCCCCTTAAACAATATTGATTCATCAACCGTTTGTCCGTTGGCTTTGATGTTGACCGGATCAATAAACGATTTTAAAGCGGAACAATAACGCACTGCATCGCCGGTCAAGTTAGAATCATTTGTGTTGCTAAAAGAATTTCCGTTTTTTGCGGAACGGAAATCAAATTTAACATACAATTTTTCATCTCCTTTGAGAAAATCAGGTTTGACCGGAGTCAGCCGAAAACGAAGCGTTCCTTGTCCCTCAAAAACCAACGCCTGCGGATTGCCGGAGGCGAATTGTAATTTCAACATCGGTTGCGGTTCTGTTGATTGATATAACACAAGATCACTTATTTCAAATGTTCCTTTTCCCGCAAAATCCTTTCGCGGACGATCCAACAAAATCGAATCAATTTCACATGGAAATTGTAATACTTTGTCGTTGTCTCCGCCCCAAGATTCCCAAGCATGAGGCATTCGCTCAACAGGAACAAATTGCATTTCGCCGTTTGGTTTTCCGAACGACTGTTGATGAATTTCGCCGGACGGATCACGAAAACGTACGGAAACATTACCTGTTTCGTCAAAACTCGTCTTAAAACGTCCGCCGAAACGACAACCCGATGTTTCAATTTTAATCGGCGTTAATAAATGTACGTATTCAAATTCCTTATTACCTTGAAATTCACATTGAATAACAATTTTCTTTTTATCCGGCTGCGTAACAAGTTTTGACAACGCGCTTTGTTGATGAACAATCGTACGAAATTCCGAACCGCTAAGATCAAAAAATTCTCCTTGCGTTGAATAGCGAAACGGATCAACAGTCCGGTTATCCATAATCGGCGGATTGTAATCGATCCAATTATCCGCCAAAAGAATTGTGTTTCCAAAAAACAACAGAAAAATTGTCATAAAAACCGATATAGCGTTCTTTTTCATGATGTGTTTCCTTTCCAAAAATTATGGGTTGTTCCGAACTCGATAAACAACGGTAGATGTTTTTTTGAGTTCTTCGGTCGGACAAAACGTTTCTATAATACCGTCGTTGATAAGTTT
>JAITQV010000406.1 GCA_031288765.1 Planctomycetaceae bacterium | reverse complement strand
ATAGATACAATTATTCTTTAACCGTGAAACCCACAAAAAAACAATCGGCTTAATAATTACAAAATACGACGTTTTTGCCATGTTTTCAATGTGTGAGCAGGTAAGGGAAAAGGTCTATTCAGTGGTAATAAAAATAGACAGTTACATCACAAACCCCAAATCACAAATCCCTAATATTTATGCTCGGCAATTGGTTTTTTAATCTGATTTATATTGTTCTTTTGGTGATTTTTTCGCCGTTGTTGGTTTATCGTGCGCTGAAACAGGGAAAATACCGGCATGGATTCAAACAAAAATATTTCGGTCGTATTCCCCGCCGGCGTAATATCTTGGCGCGAACGGGTTCTATTGATTCGCCGGATACGAAAATTGTGTGGTTTCATGCGGTCAGTGTTGGTGAGGTCAATTTGCTCCGTCCGATTCTGAAACTGATTCGGGAGTCAAAAAGTGATTGGCATTGTGTTGTTTCGACCACATCGTTCACGGGAATGGAACTTGCTCTCAAACTTTTCGGCAAAGAGTTAACGGTTTTTTATTGTCCGTTGGATTTTAGTTGGGCGGCGGACAAGGCGATGCAACGGCTTCGACCGGATTTGTTGGTTCTTGTGGAGCAGGAACTTTGGCCTAATTTGATTTGTGCCGCCAAACGGTATGGCGCCAAAGTGGCGATTATTAACGGACGTTTTAGTGAAAACGGATACAAAAGATATCTTTGGGTTCGGCGTTTTATTGTTCCGATGTTCCGGCGGATTGATATTATTGCCGCTCAGAGTGAAACGTATGCCGGTTGGTTTCATCGGCTTGGGGTATCGGCGGATTCGATTCGGGTGATTGGTTCCATGAAGTTTGACGGCGCCCAATCAGACCGCAACAACCCCGAAACACAACACCTCAAATCTCTTGCCGGAATTTCGGACGAGGATATTGTTTTTCTTGCCGGCAGCACTCAGTCGCCGGAGGAAGCGTTTGCTGTTGAATGTTATGAAAATCTGAAAACCGATTTCCCGCGTCTTCGTTTGATTCTTGTTCCGCGTCATCCTGAACGGTTTGAGGAAGTTGCGGCTTTGCTGGAGGCGAAAGCCGTTTTGTGGCAACGGCGTTCGCAACTTCGGGAAGTTGAGGGCGGTGATTCGGACATGGTGTTGTCTTTTGATTCCGGTATGAATTTGGGAGTTCGGGAGGGTGAAAGTTCCCGCAAGGCGGTTAAACCGCGTATTTTGTTGGTTGATACGGTTGGCGAACTTGGCGGGTGGTGGGGAACGGCGGCAATTGCGTTTGTCGGCGGCAGTATGGGACAACGCGGCGGGCAAAATATGATTGAACCGGCGGCTTACGGTGCGGCGGTTTGTTTCGGTCCCAACACAAAAAACTTTCGCGATATTGTTGATTTAATACTTCGCGATCAAGCGGCGCAAGTTGTTCACGATCAACACGAAATGGAACAATTTGTTCGTCGTTGTCTTGAAGAGCCGGAGGTTGCCGAGCAGTTTGGCGGGCGGGCGAAAAAACTGGTTGATCGCCAACTTGGTGCAACAAAACGAACCTTAGAAATGCTTGAAACTCTGTTTTCGGCGGATAGGGAAGATTAGTTGATAGCGGATAATGAATAATTTCGCTTGCGGCATTTTCCGCTATTAACTCTCTGCAATTCCCGATATTCCGCCAATCTTTCGCGGAGTTCCTCCAAACGCTGGCGGAGTCCCGCCAAACGTTGGGGGAGTCCCGCCAAACGTTGGCGGAATTCCCCTAAACGCTGGCGGAGTTCCCCCAAACGTTGGCGGAATTCCCTCAAACGTTGGCGGAGTTCCCTCAAACGTTGGCGGAGTTCCCTTAAACGTTAGTAGAGTCCCGCCCAATGCTGGCGGAATGTCAACAGACGGATAGACGGTATCAATTCAGTCATTTACCAAATCAGGTTGAAAATAAGGTTTCCGCCGATCTTATGATTAGCAATTCACAAGGTAGGCAACCCTTCGCCGAAGGGTTTTCGCCCACCGTTGCAATGTAGGGGCGAAAAATGTTTCGCCCCTACCGCCGACGCAATCGTTCGGCGAACGATTGCCTACCTTATGATTTTATATCGGGTGGGACATTCTGATCCGGCGGTTGCGCTTCGCTTCGCTCCACCTACGGTTATGCACATCTCGTCCCTTGCGGGACTTTAAGACAACCATTCGCCGATCTTATGATTAGCAATTCACAAGGTAGGCAATCGTTCGCCGAAGGGTTTTCGCCCACCGTTGCAATGTAGGGGCGAAAAATGTTTCGCCCCTAACGCCGACGCAGCCCTTCGGCGAAGGGCTGCCTTATGATTTTATATCGGGTGGGACATTCTGATCCGGCGGTTGCGCTTCGCTTCGCTTCAACACCGGTTATGCACATCACACCCCACGGTCTTAGAACAAAAATGAGGTTTGTCTTGCACAACCACTCAATAAAGAACAAAAGAAATACCACTAATTGCCCTCTTGTTGTGGTTTTGGTTCTTCGGCTTTGTGAATATTAATTATTTTGTCAAGTCGCTCAAAATCATCTTTGCGGCAAATTTGTAAAACAACACTGTTGATTATTTTATCCGAAGAAATTTCTCCAATAGCAGGAATAGGATAAGTTTTGAGACAACGCAAAGCAAGTTTGTTCATCAAATTGTAATGTCTTGCTTCTCCGCGTTCTTCCGTCCATTTGGGACCTTTAATTAAGAGCAGCCGGTCAAATATATTCCAATACGGTTTAACAATTCGAAGTAATGGGACAAGCCGCGAAACAGCACGAACCGTAAGCGTTGTAAAACGGGTTCCCTTGCCGCACGCCGCAAGAATTGTTTCCGCCTTGTTATGGTGAACCGGAATATCAAGCCGAAGCTCCCGAACCATCTCGCTAAGAGCCAACGCCTTTTTACCTGTGGAATCGCAAAGCTCAATCTGTAAATCGGGACGCAGAATTGCCAAAACAATTCCCGGAACGCCGCCGCCGCTGCCAATATCCAAAACCCGCTCCTTCTGTTGTAAAAAAACTTCCAACGCCATCGAATCAACAATATCCCGCGATACAAATTTGTCATAATCCGTGTGCCGCGTCAGATTAAACTGCGTGTTCCAATCCCAAAGCAAATTACAATACTTGTCAAGTTTTGCAATTTTCGATTTGGGAACAGCAATTTTGAAACGTTTCAGGGATTCGGCAAGCGAATGTTGCGGGAACGGTTGCGCGGGAGAAAGGACAGTATTGTTCATATTACCAACCGATAACCATGTTTGATTCGATGATTTTTTTCGCCTGATCAAGATCAGTACCGGTTTGCTGCATATAAAGCCGAATAGCATGGACTTTATCGCCCGCCGCTTTTGATAAACATTCCCGTGCGGCATCACACGGATCGGTTGTACCATTAATTCCAAGAGCGGATTTCGAAATCACCCAAGCATCACGCGGACGACGGGTAATCCGAATCGCCTCTTCGGAAGGATAATATTCGTAAAGAATACTTCGCGCTCCTTCTTCGTCCTGAGCCCAAGTAATTACAATATGAGAATGAGTTTCGAGTTCAAATAACGGCATAAAAATTTACTAAACGGTTTAATGGGTTAAAAAGGTTAATCAACGGCTCGTAATTCTACACGATTTGACCGCTTTTGAAAAGCCGGCACGGAAAATATGCAAAAAATAAAAACAAAAAACCAAAATCAAAAACCCGCCTTTGATTATGAATGTGAATCGTTATATCACTCACCGCATGATTCTTAATATGTTTGCGATTCTTAATGTTCGTGATGTTGATGATTATGATCGTGATGGTCGTGATCGGTTTGTATTTGTGTTTCGGCGGTTCCGTTTTTTGACGCCTGAGCAATTGATTTCAATTCATCAGGAACCGTAACCGCCGGAAAACCCTCCAATGCCCAACCCGCCGATTTAATATCACCATTCGGAAATGACCGCTTCCCTGTCATCCTGACAAAAAAGGTTTCCGTTTCTCCGTTATCGTTTGGAAAATTGACCGCATACACTGCTACAACCGTATCTTTGTCTTCGCCGGTTGTAACCGAAAGAGTTTTGTAATACGAGACCTTCGCCTTGCCGCCAAGCGCAAGTAAAACACGAATAAGTTTGTTCTCCATATAAGAATGAACGGATTTGTGCAAAAAATTGTTTTCATACTGGTTTTTCCACCATTCTTCCGGTTTGTCCGAAGCCGGACGTTCCCAATACGGCGACGTCAACCCCTTGGCTAACGGAATATTATTGTGCTGCAACGCATCAAACCAAATACGGAAAAACCGGTCGGCTTCAACCCGGACTCCATATTGATAACTCGGCCAAAGTACAACAACCGCCGTTAATGAAACAATAGAACTGCACAATCCGAATTGCGCAAATCGTAAACCCGTCAATCCGCCCTCCGCCTTTCCGATTGTGCTAATTGCAATAAATGCAAAAAGAATCCCCAAAACACTCAGGAAAAAAAACCACGGCGTCATAAACACAAGGAATGAAGCCGCCCCGAATATCGCCGCCAGCAACGCCGGAATACTTAACCGTGTGTACAGAGCGTCTTCCTCCGAAGCATCATTCCATGTTGTTGAAAAAAGCGATTGATTTCCCGTCATAATAATTTCTCCCAATAATAATTACTTTGAATAATTGTTTTACAAAAATCCTTTATTTTCTTCGCGGCGGAACTGTCCCTTCATAAAAGAGGGAATTTTTAGACCTGACATTTTCCATGAGAGCCTTACGGCGGTCGAGATGGCGTTGCCGAAAATCTCCGTCGAGATCAAACTGTGTCGGCTGTGTAAACGAAGCAAGATTTCCCGCCGTCAAAATACGCAACATCTGAATTTGTACGGAATCTTGGGCAACGGTTGCGTCGGGATTTTCGCCAACCGGACATAAATCCATTGTGAATAGAAAAAAACCGTAAAGCGCAAGGAACAATAAAAGTAACGCCGCCGCATTACCTGCTTTTTCAATCGGAACGGCAAATTTCACTTTGACCCGCGATATCATTCTGGTCAATTCGGTGAGAATCAAAAACGTAATAAGAAAAATCAGCCAAACCGCCACACAATCCGAAAGATAAAGCATCTTCGGAATATTTGTACTCAACAACGACGCCAGCGGTTCCCACCAGGCGATTGCCGCCAATGCGGAAAAGAAAACATTGAATACCGAAAGAATGTTCCCCCAAAAACCTTCTCGCCAACGTGTTCCGAAAATCGCCGCCGCTACCGCAAGCGGAACGCCATAAGTAAAACACGTAAATAATACACTACGAACATCCATTTTTAGTTAATTGTTAATAGTTTATAGTTAATAGTTAAATTGGAAAGTGTGTTACATTTTCATGATTCTTGAAAATTCTTCAACAGTTGTTTCCCCTTTGATAAGGAGATGAATTCCTTCGTACAAAAATCCCGTCTGACCTTCTCTTACGAATTGTTGGCGGACTAAAGCGGGATTCGGATTCGAGAGAATCAATTCCCGCACGGAATCAGTCAAAATCAAAAGTTCAAACAACGCCGTCCGCCCGTGATAACCGATTCCGTTACACTTCGGACAAATTCCGCGTTTCCGTTCTTCCGCTTCGGAAAGCGGTGTTCGGGTTCGATAAAATTCTTTCACCTGATCAGGACGAAGACCAAGTTGCTGAAGTAATTGCGGAGCGGGCTGGTAAGGCTCTTTACACGCAGGACACAACTTCCTAATCAGCCGCTGGCAGATAACAGCGTTAAGCCGCGAAATAAACACCTGAGGCGGAATTTTCGTTGCAAGGAACCGAAAAATCGCTTCCACTCCGTCTTTTGCCCGTGTTGTTGTAATAAAAAGCCGGTGCATATCCACTTCGTTGCAACAAAGCTGCAACGTTTCCAACGCAGACATGTCACGAACAATTAACGCATGAGGCTCCTTGAACAACGCATCAGGAAGTACCGTCAACGGCGTTTCCCCTTTGGAAGAATCGTATCGGGCAAGCATAATATTTTCAATCGCTTCCGTTACGAAAGCCGCATCCTCAATATTCACAACATCCCGCGTAAATCGATCACAGGCACGAATAAACACGTCCATCGAACTTCGTAAACCATTGGCAAGCGGCGCGGAAACAATAAAAATTCCCTGATTTGCGTTGATTTGTTCCACAAATTTTGTCTGAATTTCCGGTCTCATGCCAAGTTCATCAAGACTTTTGAACGGAACCTTCGTCGCCGTAAATTGAATCATCACCGCTTCACCGGTTTTCGTTCCCTGTGACACAAATTCCGATTCATATCTTTTCTTTTTCTTTCCGCCCAATATCGCAACAAATGTTCCGGTTTGCCGCGAACGCCGGTCATTGGGTTTGGCGCCGATCAGGAGTTTGGCGGACTCAAGCATTTCTTCGTAAGGGTCTTTGTTTTTTCCTTTGTCGGCAACACGCGGAACAGGCGCCATATCAAGCCAGACACCATCAACCAGATGCCGTACGGCGGTTCGTTCCGGTGTGAAATCAAACATCATGGAAGTCGCATTACTTGTCAGTGCGTCATAAATATTTTCACGGAACAAATTGTAACCCGGCGCATTTCGTGCAACAATAAGACGCCCTTGCAATATTTTCGGATCAACATTTTTTCCTGCGGATTCCATTTCAATGGCTGGACCCATTTGATAACTTTGACGTTTTTTGACTTTGATTTTTACGCCGATTTTATTCATTGCCACCGCGTAAAGATAAAAAAGATGTTCCCCCGTCAAAACCTTTTCATGCGGCGGTAAGGGCTTATTCCTGATAACAACATAAACCATCACAGGAACAATACAAAGCAAAAAAGTTGCCGGAAACGCCGCCCAAAAAATCGGTATAAAAAAGAACACCATTCCCAAAACTACGTACAACATCAAATAAAGAAAATTAAGTGCTTCACGGCTTTCTTTTTTAAGACGTTCCTGATCGGAGTTCATCCAACCGGCACAACCAACCCAAATTAAAAAAATAAAAATATAAAGCGGTAATTTAATCGGGCTGATATAACCGCCTGGTCCCCACCAACCGTCTTTAAGTATATCGCCTTGTGCTTTTTTTGCCGGAGTTGCGGCATTAGCGTCGCCGGCATTTCCGGCTGCGGCGGGTTCTCCGGCTGGTGCATCGGCGGGCGCCGCCGCATTGTTAATTTCGGCGTTGCGTTGCGCATTTGCTTCGCCGATTTTTCCAACCGCTCCGCCGCGGGGAGCCGGTTTGGTTGCCGGTTGAGCGCCGCCGCCGTCCATGTCCGTTCCGATGGACATTGCGGCGCCGGTATCCATCAGAGTTTGCGCAAATGTTACACCGCACGGAATTAATAACAGAAGAAAGAACATTCCCGTATTCAACAAACGAAACGGCAACAAAAAATTGAACACGGAAATAATAGACTGATAAATATTGAACATGGTTTTTAATTGAAACATATCAGATAATACAAACATTGATTGGTAATTGTTTATTTGTAAAATTTCATAAAACTATAATAAAATATAATCGTAAAATTTATTTTTTCGACAATGCTCTTTTATATTCAATACTTCCGACATACCTAATTTTGATAAGGAAATATTAAAATACAGCGCAAATATAAGATCGTCAATATAATTTTTTATCTTGGTTTGTTTGTTAAAATCTATGGCAGGCAATGTTTTTAATTCGGATATATTTATTTCTTTGTCTTCAAAAATACTGTTTTTGATGTAAGTTTCCTCAATAAGTTCTTGTACGAAATCGTATTGTCCGGCTTTGATTTTACATGAATAATCCTTGTTTTTATGGGTAAGTATTACGCTGCTTTTAGATACTTTTATCTTGTCAAATTTTTGTACGCTTACTCCTGAAAAATTGACTATATCTTTTAATATTTTATTTTCAAGATCAAGCATCATTTCCGTTTGTTTGATAATTTCATTTTTTATTGCTTGATTTTTTGCGTCGATTTTAGGAATACGAATGTATTGTTTGATGGATTTGATTGAAACCTGAAATTCTTTTTCATTTTCAATTTTTAAATTCACTCTTAATACCTTATTATTTACGACAGAATTAAGAACAGCAAATAAAAATAATGTTTCATTTTTATTGTCGCTTGCGATAATAGAAGCCGTACCCATATTAAAAATAACCGGTTCTTGTGTTAAGTAAAATTTTTGAAAATTTTTAATACGGCAAACAATATTGTATTTATGCCCAAGTGTACTGTGCCGGCTATTCGTTGTCAACTGAATTTTACTTTCGTCTTTAGGATAATAATTCGTAAAATATAATTTTGTGTAACCAGTACTGTTCTTAAAATCGAGAATCGGATAACAATTAGAAGATTCTGTTGTATAATATTTCTTGTCTAAAATATAACCGACGTCGAAGTGAAATTCGTCATAATCTTTTAAATCAAATCTTCTATATTCTTCAATGGAATGAGTGTTTTTGACATAATCATTACAGAAATTAAAAAAGATTTGCGGCTGTTTGATAAAATTCCAATTTTCCACTCGTTGCGCTAATTCGTATTGAGGAATTTTTTTGATTTCTTTATTTTTGCTCTTTAAGTAATTCGTAAATTTATTTGCTTGTTTTGCGGTGTAATATTTATAGTTGACGATTTTAACAGTGTGATTTTTTGGGGCTTGTTCTTTTGTTGCGACGAAAATAAGCGAAGAGGTTGAGGCTGGTTTATTTTGTGTTAATCCGCGTCCAATAAACAGATTTCCTTCAAACGTGATCACTTTTTCGATGGTCGTTTGATTTGCTAAATATGACCGGATAACATCAAGGTCGCCGGCAGTTAACATGGTTTGCGGGATAATGTAGCATATTTTGCCGCCTTCTTTCAACAAACCAAAGCTTAATGCAATAAAAAAAGCATATAAATTCGGTTTTGGAGAATATGATTTGGGACGACCAACTGCCGTATTTAAATTCACTCCATAGACATTTCCCATTGTAATTGAGGCGTCTTCTTTATCTTTTATTTTTTTGGTAAATTCCACGCCTTGGTTACAACATTCGTTGTAACCAACGTAAGGCGGATTTCCTACTACATAATCAAATCGCATTCTTTTTCCGTTATGTCCTTGCATTGATTCAATCATTTCCTGTAAATCATTGTTGTCGCGCATAAATGATTTGTAGTTAAGATCGGTTTTTGCAAACAGTAATTTGTAGTCAATTTCATGTTGCTTTTCTACTAAACCAGCGTCTAAGAATTCGGCAATACTATCTTTTGTTTTGAAAATTTTGAGTTTATTATCAATCGGATTTTCGTAATTATCGTTGACAATTAGCGGCAAAAGGCGCATTAAAATACTCATTTCCGCAAGAAACAACGGAAATTCCGCAATATCCAACCCAAAGATATTTTTGCTAATCAAGTCTTCTATAATTTTTGATTCGACTTCAGTGGCATTACCTTCAAACGCTTCAACAATCCTATCAACCGCACTGTAAAGAAACGTTCCCGCGCCGCAGGAAGGATCAACAAGGGAAAGTTTATCTCTATTTTCCGTAAGATTCTCAACTGTATATCCCATCTCATCAAGCATAAAATTCACAATATCGGGATCGGTAAAATATTGTCCTTTATTTTTATTTTGGTACAAATCTTTCAGATAATTTTCGTAAATAAAACCGAAAATTTCATTTTTGAGATTGGCAAAATCATATTTATTGATGAACACGATAACGTCAAGCCAAGGCGAAATATCATCTATTGTTAAATCGTGTTTTAGATTTTCTGTAATTTTTTTGTTAATCTCTTCCAATTCGTTTGCAAAAGGTCTGTAAATTTTTTGCGAGATGTATTCTGAAATTCCGCGAATATCTTTTACGATCATGTTATAAAAATCGCAGTCATGAATTGATTTTTTTATACGTCTTAATAATTGTTGGTATTCGCCGGTAAATTTTTTGTAGCCGTTATCGACCAAAACTTTGTAAAGGATAAATTGAATAAGGTAAGCATAGGAGGTTTCAATTTCCCGTACTCTAAATAAATCCAGCATACAGGAATTTTTTAGTTTAACTCTGAAACTGTTTAAGAGGCGCGTTGTATCGTCGAAGAAAATAGCCCGATGTTCAGAAATATTCAGATCGATTTTTTCTTCGAATAGATTTTGTTGTTTCGGCGGATTAAAGATTTCGATATAATAATTTTCCGGTTTTATGTAATCCTGCCAAAATGTACGGAAATCGTTGGGGTTATCGAAGATTTCCGTAATTATTAATTTTTTGTACGAGGTTGCGCGGTAAAATCTCCATTCGTTTCCGTCGGTTAATATTCCGAATTGTTTGTTGTAGCCGAGTTGGTATCTTCGTAATTGTGTAATTCCTTCTTTGATGCGAGTAAAACATTTTGCTTCAACGGGAATAGTTATATTTTCATCGATGTACAACACAAAATCGGGGCGTCCTTCTTTTCCGCATTCGGTATCGTGAACGAAAGTATTTAATTTTGTTGTTTTCACGACTGTTTTTGACAAGTTGAATAATTCGTTGGAAGCGAAAACGTCCGCGATGAAATCGTGAACACCGCCTCCGGTTTCTTTAATTTTATAACCTTCATTATTATTGTTCCATTTGTCACGCAGTACATCAATCGAACACATTGATTTAATCCTTATTTACATCATTTGCTATAGTAAAAATTAAAAATAATTCGTAATCTCAACTAAAAGTGATCATATCTTCATCAACACTAATAAACTAATATTACAACCCCAACCCCCACATTATAAGATACCTGGTTCTTTAACTTCGATACCTTTGAGAGCCATTTTTAGTGCTTCGACATTTGGTGCGACTTCGAAGGCGGTTGCGCGGTCGATTTTTTTCATCATAACGAGGTCT
>JAITQV010000356.1 GCA_031288765.1 Planctomycetaceae bacterium | reverse complement strand
CGGGCTTAGGAAAAAATGAAGTTTTCTTGCGTCATTGTTTAACAAAGGACTAAATAGATACAGATATTTGAGTAAATAGAACGCTTGCGAACTATTCACTATCGGGAACTTCTTGTATTTAAATTATTTTTTGAGATACTATCTCCGTCCTCCGTATCTCACTCTCCACTGCCCAACAAATCACTAAAATGTTTTTTGAAGATTTTGATCACTCTCGGTTGGAAAATCAATTGAGCGGGAATCGTTTTCGAGTAATTTACCGGTTGTCCGGTAATGAAACGACAGCAAAAGAGAAAGCGGCAGATATTTGTGCAGAACAAACTGTTGAATTTCCGGTTCGTCTGCTCCCGCCCGGTGTTATTCAAGAAAAAATCGTCGGTCATGTCGAAGATTTCCAACAACAAAATGAAACCACTTGGCTCGCAACAATCAGTTACCCGGACGAAATTGCCGCCGGAGAATTTACCCAATTCCTCAATGTTGTCTTCGGGAATATCAGTATTAAACAAGGAATTCAAGTCGCCGAAATTCAGCCAAGCCCCGAAATTCTTAAACATTGCTCCAGTCCACAGTTCGGTATTGCCGGAATTCGGCGGCTCGTGGGTGTGCCAATCCGCCCGCCATTGTTCACCGCATTGAAACCAATGGGATTGTCCGCACAAAACCTCGCCCGATTAGCTGAACAATTCGCCAAAGGCGGTATCGATCTCATTAAAGATGATCACGGTCTCTCCAATCAATGTTTCGCCCCGTTCGAAGAACGGGTTGCACGTTGCGCCGACGCCGTCCACAACATTAACGCCCAAACAAACCGCAATGCCATTTATATTCCCAATATCACCGCCCCCATCGAATTATTCTTTGACCGCGCTGTCCGTGCAAAAGAACTGGGAGCCGACGGTCTCATGGTTACACCCGGTCTTGTCGGTTGGGACGCTCTGCGACGTCTGGCACAAATGAAACTCGGACTTCCAATCATCGCCCATCCGGCGTTTATCGGCAGCTACGCAATCAATCCGCAAGGAATTAGCTGCCGCGTGTTGTTCGGAACTCTGATGCGACTCGCCGGCGCCGACGCAACCATCTTTCCCAATTACGGCGGACGCTTTCCATTGTCCCAAGAAGATTGCCGCGAAATCGTTCTCGCCAGCCGTGAAAAATTGGGAACATTGCCGGCAATTTTTCCTTGCCCCGCCGGAGGAATGGAACTAAAAAATATTCAAGGAATGGTTCAAAATTACGGCAATGATATGCTCGTCCTAATCGGCAGCGGTCTGTTCAGCCATAGCAACAACCTTGTCAATAATTGCCGAGTGTTTCTGGAAGAAATTGAACAAAGCTGCTCGGCAACAAGTTAACGCCGGAAAAATACGCGGCACAAAAACAGGATGGACTTGACGATAAAGTGTTTGACGGGGATAATAAAGCGTAATCGCTTTGTTGTTTGGGAAATCCGCCGAATGTCCGCAACTTTCCCGATAACATTAACCGACAATATTAATTACCCAATCTTCAACTTTAAGACTTTGAAAGGAATATTCTCATGTCAATTACAATGACATTAGCGGCTTCTGAGGAAGTTAAAAAAATCATGGAAGCCCAAAATCTCGGTCAGGAAACTTTTTTACGGATTGGTATTCTGGGCGGCGGTTGCAGCGGAATGCAGTACGCACTCAACTTCGATAACGTATTCGATGAAATCAACGATACAAAATATGAATGGAACGGCGTAAAATTGGCAACGCTCAAAAAATACGACCCGCATTTCGACGGTACGGAAATTGATTTCATGGATTCGGTCTCCGGACGCGGCTTTTCAATCGAAAATCCAAACTTCCCAAAAGCAACAGGTTGCGCC
This sequence comes from Planctomycetaceae bacterium, assembly GCA_031288765.1. Lineage (GTDB taxonomy): Bacteria > Planctomycetota > Planctomycetia > Pirellulales > Thermoguttaceae > WRKP01. The sequence goes on along the minus strand of JAITQV010000356.1, from coordinate 663 downwards.
TGTTGCGGACATTAAATCATTGACGATTTTCGATGATTTATTAAAATAAAACTCCGGTATTGACGATTGGATAATGCCGTTAAATTACCGGAAAGTTAAAAAAAAAGATTTTTGGATGGGTGCCCGAGTGGTCTATGGGACCGGTCTTGAAAACCGGCGAGTCGCAAGGCTCCGGGGGTTCGAATCCCTCTCCATCCGCTTCAAATAAAATGTTCCAACAGCGGTGTTCTCTTCCGATAAATGTGTCTGTCTTAACTATTATTTCCGAACAATGTCCTCTGATATTATCATAGCGAACCCGATTTACGATGTCGTTTTCAAACGTCTTATGGATGATACGGAAAACGCCAAGTTCTTTATTGAAACATTGCTCGATCAGGAAGTTAAGAATATAGAGTTTCGCCCGCAAGAATATCCCGTTCCGAATAAATATATCGGTCCCGAATCCGTTCAAGGGCGTTTACCGGGCGCCATGACTTTTTTTCGGCTCGATTTTCTTGCTAATATTAAAACCGCAAACGGTAAATATCAAAAAGTTTTAATCGAAGTTCAAAAAGGACGCAAAACATTGGACATTTGGCGTTTTCGTGATTATCTCGCCGAACATTACAAACGCCCGGAAACCGGTTCCGATTCTTTTCCCGACACGCCCGAAATTCCGTT
>JAITQV010000164.1 GCA_031288765.1 Planctomycetaceae bacterium | reverse complement strand
CCGATGCCGTCGGGAAACATATTGCTCGGACGAAAAGAACGCCCCACCGTAACATAACCAACCAATTGATCGGCTCCCCGCCGAGCAAGTTCCCGATACAACGGCGAACTGCGGCGGTGAATTCCAACTTGAACAACACGGCGATATTTCCGCGCCGCTTCAACCATTTTTCGCCCTTCAAAAACAGTAACACAAAGCGGTTTTTCACAATACACATCTTTCCCCGCTTTACATGCTTCAACGGTTTGAATAGCGTGCCAGTGATCCGGCGTTGCAATAACAATCGCATCAAGGTTGTTTTGTTCATAAAGTTTTCGGAAATCGGTTTCCGCAACGAGATTAGTTCCGAATTTTTCACGAACTGTTCCAAGTGTTTTGGAATTGACATCACACAGAGCGGCAATTTCGGCGTCGGCGTGAATTTTGAAAGCGTCAAGTAATTGGCTGCCGCGATTGGCAATACCAATGAATCCAAGCCGAATCCGTTCGTTTGCCCCGATAATTTGTGATTGAGACGTTTCGGTTTGCAGCGCGGCAAGACCAAACGCGGTTGTTGCTGCCGTTTTTATTACGGTTCGACGGGAAATAGTTGTTGCCATAATACCTCACATGACATCTGAAAAATTTGAAAAATACAGGAATTTACAATCAACATCGGACAAACAATTACGTAACCTCCTGTTTTTATTAAGGACATATACGCGAATTAAATGTTCCATTCGATTGTAGTTATTCAAATTGTAACCGTTCACGCCCGTTTTCACAAGACACGCTTTTTTATGTTTTTTACGAATTGAAATGTATCGGTTATTTATTTACAATCCCTTTGTGTCAAAATAATATTTGAATAGTATAATGAATGTGCTAATCAATTCAACGGAATTATTTACGAAACACACTATATTCATCAATCAAATTGATAATTTTTCAAAATGGATACAAAAATATCGGAAGAGAATGAAATAGAACAGGTTCGGGCGGAATTGGCTTTCCTCCGTGAACATTTCAATGAAGAATTAGAACAACAAAAACTTGATGCGTTGGCGGAATTTGCCGCCGGAATAGGACATGAAATCAATAATCCGTTGGCAATTATCAGCGGACACGCTCAACTGTTGTTGCGGGAAATGGAAAATGCGGAACACCGCCGTCAACTTGCGGTTATTATGTCGCAAGTCAAACGGGCTTATGAAATGATTGCGGACATTCGGTATTTTGCAAGACCGCCCAAACCGGAAATGGAAAAATTCGATCTTGCCCAATGGCTGCAATCTTTGGCGGAAGAACAAACACCGTTAATGCGGGAATCGGGTATCGAACTGCATTTTGAAATAAATACCGATTCTGCCGATATTGAAACCGATCCGGTACAACTCCGTCTTGTCATAACTGCTTTATGCAACAATGCACGAGATATTCTTCGGATGACCGGCGGCAATGTTTGGCTGCGGTTGCAACAAATTGAGTGCGGTTGGGAAATTTCGGTCGAAGACGACGGTTCGGGAGTGGAGCCGGAAATTCGTTCATTGATTTTCTGTCCGTATTATTCGGGGCGTCAAGCGGGACGCGGTCTTGGTTTTGGTTTGCCCAAAGCGCGGCGGATTATGCAACAACTAAACGGTTCCATAAAATACGAACCATCAAAAACCGGCGGTGCCAAATTTGTTGTTGTTCTTAAAAGTATGTAAAGATATTAGTTGAGAGCGGAAAGTTGAGAACGAAAGCGCCGCAAGCGGAGTTAATACGTTGCGGCAATCCGATTCCGTAAGAAATTCCTATCAATAGAAAAAACGCAGATTATTTTTTATGTTTTGCTTTTGCTTTTTCTCGTTCTCTTTTCTTTTTTTCTTTTTCACGTTTTTTTCGGGCGTCGTTTTTTTCTTGTGTGGTAAGACGTTTTCCGGTTCCTTTTTTGGTTTGGACAATTCCGGCGGTTGGATTTTTGCCGAAGCCTTGGGTCATTTGACGAAATGCATCCATTCGCTCCCGAGTATTCATGGTGGACATCGACTTTATCATTTCCGACATTGGCAGGAAGGATTTAATGAGATTGCTAATCTGTTCGGGCTGCACTCCGGCACCGGCGGCAATTCGGCGGCGACGGCTGCTGTCAATAATTTTAGGGTTCCGTTTTTCTTCCGGCGTCATTGAATCAATCATTCCGCTGACGCATTTCAGCTCGTCATCGGCGTCAACATCCGTTTTTCCCAATATTTTATTGATTTCACCCATTCCCGGAATAAAACCCAACAGTTTGCTGAGCGATCCGATACGTTTCGCCTGTCCCATTTGGGTGCGGAAATCGTCCAACGTAAATTCGCCTTTCAACAGGCGTTCTTGTTGTTTTTCGATGGATTCTTTATCGAGTTTTTCTGTTGCCTGCTCGATAAGCGTCAACACATCGCCCATTCCGAGAATTCGCCCTGCCATTCGTTTGGGATGAAATTCTTCGAGGGAATCGATCACTTCACCGGTTCCGATAAATTTGATGGGAACTCCGGTGATATGTTTGACGGACAAGGCGGCGCCGCCGCGTGTATCGCCGTCAAGTTTTGTCATAATAATGCCGTCGAGTTCGAGGGCATCGTTGAACGCTTTTGCGCTATTAACCGCGTCTTGACCGGTCATTGCGTCCACAACGAAATAGACTTGGTCGGGGCTAAGTTGTTGATCGATTTGCCGGAGTTGTTCCATCAATTCTTCGTCAACATGTAAACGACCTGCCGTGTCAAGAATGAGAGAATCGATATCGAGTGAAGCCGCTTTTTGGGCGGCGTCCCGACAAACCCGTACCGGATCTTTGCTTTCCCGATCAACATGAACCGGCACATCAATAGATTGCCCTAAAATTTCGAGTTGGTCGATAGCCGCCGGACGTTGAAGGTCAGCGGCGACGAGCATGGGTTTTAAGTTCCGTTTGACGAGTAATTTTCCTAATTTACCGCACGTGGTTGTTTTACCGGAACCTTGCAGCCCGCAGAGCATAAATATGGTGAGGGGTTTTCTCAGGTGCAAATCGTGATCGACGGGACCCATAAGCCGGATCAATTCTTCGTGGACGATTTTAACCAATTGTTCTGTTGGGTCGAGCAGTTTCAGGACATGTTCACCGAGAGCCTGTTCGGAGATCCTTGTTATAAAATCTTTAACCACAGGCAAACTGACATCGGCGTCGAGCAACGATTGCCGCACCAGTTCAAGACCTTCGCGCATATTTGATTCGGTTAATTTTCCTTTACCTCTTAGGGTACGGATTGCCGCCATCAGGTTATCTTGTAGAGCTTCGAACATGGGATTTTAATTAGGCAATAAGTGGTTATGTTTTAGAATGGACAATGGAAAACGGATTGAATCTTATTTACGGGTAATATTTTCCATTTTATTATGAGGAATATCAACATTTTGGCAATGAGGGAGGTAAGATTTTTTGCCGTTTCGGCAATATGGAGTTAGTGTGTTGTGGTGGGAAATTCGTATTCGGCACTATTAACGGTTCACTACTAACTATTATCTACAAGGTTGCCGACCTTTTAAATTGTTAATCGAGAGGTAGGCAACCTTGTAGTTAATAGTTTAGAGTGAATAGTGGATAGTTCGCAAGCGAAATTATTGTGTTGCGATAGGAAATCCGTACGTGATACTATTAACTATTCCCTATAAACTATTAACTAAAACATCGCCTGCCTTGTGATTGTCCAATTTTCGGTTGTTTTTGTTTTTAGGTAGGAAATTAAAAGGTAGGCAACGTTTGCCAAAACGCACGACGCGTTTGCCCCTCCGTGCGGCGCAGTTGTACCTCTGCGCGGCGCATTCGCCTGAACGCGCGACGCAATTGCCCCGCCAAACGGTTCAGTTGCCCCTTCGTTTGCAGTAAATTTGCCCCTGTTTGCGACGAATTTATTCCCGATTATTAAAAAAACCATGTTCTGCGTCATATACTTTTACTTTGAACAGTTACTCGTTTGCTCCTGTTCAAAACATAGATCAACAAACAACCCAATAAATACAAAAAATCTCCGGGAACTATTGTCAAGGTCAATGGTTTCGAGTAAAATGATTGAATGACTGAAAAAGAACCGCTTATT
>JAITQV010000113.1 GCA_031288765.1 Planctomycetaceae bacterium | reverse complement strand
TGGCGGTCATTGCGTGCGAAACTGTTACATCCAATGGCGGCATTGCGTAAAATAAAATTCCGGTTAATATTTTGTTTCAGTTCGGCATAATCGGAATATTTAGAACGATAAACTTCGTTGTCCGGGTCGAATCCGTTTTCTTTAGCGCGTGGCCCCAAATTTTTGTCAAGATTTGCAAGCCAATATTCTTCACCCCAAGGACTGAAACTAACCGCATATTTACAGTCGATCATCAGATTACTGTCAACAATATTATCTTTGCCGCCGTGAATCTGAATACCGCCGAAATGACCGCCGCTTGACCGGAAAAAGACATTTCCGTACATCAATACGCTGCTGATCATATCGTCCAACCGGATTCCCGCTTGTCCCGCAACTTCTCGACCGCTACCGATATGATGCCAATAATTGTACCGAATCACAATTCCGCGCAGGAACGGATTGCCGAAAAGATCAATTCCCGCTTGATCATCCGATTCATAAACAGCACTGTGAATTTCATTAAATTCAATCACCTGTTCCATTCCTTCACACCGAATCGCATGAGCGGGCGAATCACAAAATAAATTATGAGCGATTCGATTAGCAACACCATCAATAAGAACAGCTGGAGCGTAAGCCCGATCAACACGGCTGAAATCGTTGACAACACAGTTTTCAACGAAACAACCGCCGGGTGTTAACGTTTTAACATCTCCGCCTTTCAGATGAATTCCGCCGCCCCCCATAGTCGTAAAATCACTACTCAGGACACCGTGCCGTTGTCCTTCCAATCCGAGTCCCCAACTTCCGAAACGATGAAATCCGCAACCGGTAAACCGGACTTCCTCACCGCCGGTAACCAGTCCCGCCGTTCCCGAACCTTCCTCAAACGTTAAACCATGAAATGTTGTAAAGGAAACATCTTTAATGTTCAAAAACTCTTTGGGAAACGCAGAAAGCCGGATATTAACGGTGTTTAAATCAATTCCTTCCGGCGGATAGAGATAAAGTTTGGCATTTGTCCGGTCAAGATACCATTCGCTCGGCGAGTCGATTTCTTCCAAAAGATTGAAAGCATAATAGGGCATATTTGCACAGAATCCATAATTACTATTTGTTGCGAGGATAATTTGTTTTTTTTCCGTATCAATTTTATCGACACGGCAACTATCAATTGCCCAGAGATATGCCCAATAACCGAAAACCATAGCATCCGCGGCTTCCGTCCAACGTTCGTGACGCGGATCGGAATATTCGAAGATCCCCGGTTTTTCTGTTTCAGGTGTTTCGGATCGTTCGAAAAAACCCTGATGAATCTTGCCGGTACGGACAAACGCCTGTTCGGACGCTTTCAACGGATCGGACGCATCAGGTTTGGCGGCGTTGGGCCATCGGGCAATTTGTTGCGGTTTGTTGTCGATAAATAGTTCGACTGCCGGAGCGGCATGAATACTGTTTTTACCGAAACCGCGCGGAGCAACCGGCGGGAATTTTTGGATGTCATCAACATCGGCAACCCAAACAAGTCCGCGCGATTCTTCCGGCAACCGTTTCAAAATTTGGGGATCGTCGTCTTTTTTGAATCCGTTAACCGTAACACCGCCGGAGAAAACCGGTTTTTCGCCGGAAAAAGCACGGTAAACAATCGGAGCATCCGCTGTACCGGAATCCTGTGCTTCCAGCGTAAATGTTTCAGTAACAGGATAAATACCGCCGCGAATATTGATTTCAACACCGCCTTTGGGCAAACCGGTTTCCGATTTCAGTTTTCGTACAGCGTTGCGAGCCTGAACGAGAGTCAAAAACGGTTCGGATTCCGTACCGGAATTATCCGCTTTACCGTTCGGCGCAACGAAAAATTTCTTCGCCGGTGAAAACGCCGCAGGAAACATCGGTTTCGGTTGCGGGACATAATGTTTGTCGGCAACTTCCGCGTCTTGTTCTTTACGGTAATCCCGATAGAGTTGACTCAACTCACCGGAAAGTCCAATATCACTCAACCATTTCCGAACAAGTTCTGTTTCGGAATGTCGTAAATTATTCCAATGCTGTTTGGCTTCGGCTGTTTTTCCTTCGGTAAACAGGGCTTCGGCGAAACATTTTTCAATAGCGAAACGTTGTGTTGCGTTCAGTATGATTGTTTTGTTATCGAGAATCCGCCGATAAACGTTACTGGAAGCGGTTGCCGAGGGAACATTCCATCCTTCTGCCGGAATAAATTGTTCCAACAACGCATCTGTTGAAATGAATTGATTTAACAACAAATCCGCCCACTCTTTCGGAATTTCCGAATCATTAAGCAATGTTGCGGCAAGATGCTGGGCTTCCCAAAAATTTTCGGCAATAGCGGCAAGTTTCACCTGAAAATTTCGGAACGAAGACCGGTAAACCGGCGGCATTTCGGATTTGAGCAATTCGCTGATCTTTTGTAACGCAAGAGTGAACTCTTTCCGGGACACGGCGTCAATAGCATTACGATAAAATACGGCAAGATTTTCAGGTAATTTGGGTTGTAGTAATGCGTGTTGCAATATTTCTTCCGGTGTGAGTGCCGATTTGTAAACTGCTGTTTCGGCAATATCCATTTTAACCGAACCGACTCCGGCATTATTGAAACCGATACGGAATCCCCGATCCGGTTCTGTTAAACCGCCGGTGTATTCGGCAATTCCGTACAACAACCCGTCAAGATAAATCCGCACGGTTTTACCGTCCCGGATGACGGCAAGATGCAGCCAAACATTGTCGGGAACCGGCTGAGGATCGGACAGATAATATAATTTTGGATGATCCGGACTGCCGATAGTGAAAACCAGTTTTTGAGACGGATAATCGGTTATCAACCGAAAACCGGAATACCAACCATTGCCGTAACTGAATATTGTTCCGTTGGTGGAATTATTATTACCGTATTCCGTACCTTGACCGAGTTTTCTGATTCGCATTTCAACACTCAATGCCTTATCAAAATTGAGTTTTGGCGATTCAAAATATCCGGCGTTGAGTCGAACCGCTTGAGAACCGGCGAAGGGACCCTCAACAATTTCAAACGGTTGATTGGTTTGGTACGAAAAATCGGATGTTTGGGAATTGGCGTTTGGTGCGAGATTCTGAATGATTTTCGTTTCCGCAACAGACGGATCGATAACATAGTATCGGATCAAATCGGAATGTCCGATCACTGTTTGCCGGTGTTCATTCCAATCCTGAGCCGATGCAAAAGCAGCGAGAAAAAACGCACAAAAAAAACTAATACTGAAAGATGTTACTTTCATCTGTTAGGCTCCTTAATTTACAAGGTTTCTTTGAAATAACCGCGATTCGTCCGCCGCGAAACAACACGGCAAAAAAATAGGCGTATCGCTTTTTTCAATTGTTTTAAATATTAGCACGAAATCTTAAATCTCGCAAGGGGGGGTGTACATAACCGGCGGTTACGTTACATTTCACCGCCAGAGGTTTGTCAACAAAAGGTAGGCAACCCTTCGCCGTAGCGGTTACGTTGTCGGCTTGCCGACAACAAGGAATATACAAGTCGGCGTTAGCCAACTTGTTCTACGCCCTGCAAGGGCGATAGAATCCAGCCCGCCGCAACGCGGCGGGTAATTATCCATAAAAAACATCAAACGCCCTGAAAGGGCAACCTATTAGTTGATAGTTTATAGTGAATAGTGGATAGTGGAGGACGCAAACGGAATCATTGTCGTTGCGGCAGGAAATCCGCATGCGAACTATCCACGATACTTTGAACGGCAGGAAAGTATCCTGATATTTTAATGGTTATTAGTAACCGTTCAAAGTATACAGTATAAATTGAAATTATTTTTAATACAAAATATCGGAATCAACACTTTCTGTAATAAATTCGTATTTTCCATTGCCAAGCGGTTTGGTTTTCCCGAATTTTGAACAAAGCGGTTCGTTTTTCAGTTTCGTTAAACTTTCCGGCAATGTGAAAACGCCTTTGGCTTTCCCTTTGGTTCCAATCACAATAATCCGGTAATTTTCCTGATCGTCAAGCAATGCTCCGGCTTCGACAACATCTTTCGGTTCACTCTCAACAGCAATTTCCAACGGTTTTTTGGTACTCAAAATAAACGGTTCGAGTTCTTTGACCGATTTAACCATTTCGACAACTTTTGCCCATTCCCGTTCGGCAATTCCGCTGCCGGGCAAAACTTGTTCGTAACGTTGACAAATATCAAAATTACTGTAAAAAACAAATCCTTTGGCTCCCAACATTGCTGCATATAACGCTATGGCGCGCATTTCTTCAAGTGTTGGAAAATACGATTTAGCAAATTCTTCCGGTTGGTCTCTCATCTTGTAAATCGCCCAGTTGAAAATTTGCGGAACAACCCAAACAGGTAA
>JAITQV010000085.1 GCA_031288765.1 Planctomycetaceae bacterium | reverse complement strand
TAATTTGTACTTCGGAAGTACTAATTTATACCTCGGAAGTACTAATTTGTACCTCGGAAGTACTAATTTGTTTCTCAAAAAGTCGAATTTGTTTCTCCAAAGTACAAATTTCTTTCTCTGAAGTACAAACTTTGTTTCTCCGAAGTACAAATTTCTCCCTCTGAAGTACAAATTTCTCTCTCCGAAGTACAAACTTTGTTTCTCCGAAGTACAAATTTCTCTCTCTGAAGTACAAATTTCTCCCTCCGAAGTACAAATTTCTCCCTCTGAAGTACAAATTTCTCCCTCTGAAGTACAAATTAGTACTTCAGAAGTACAAATTTCTCCCTCCGAAGTACAAATTTCTCCCTCCGAAGTACAAATTTCTCTCTCCGAAGTACAAATTTCTTTCTCTGCAGTACTATACTTGTTATTTATTCACTGATTTGTCCCGAAACTAGGACTAAAAGGTTTTCAGCCCGTTTTTTAGGTAACCGAATAAATACAGAATCCATTATTAACAGAATCCCATTATCAGAGGTTTCCTGTTGCCGGTGAAAGAAATATCATTAAATCTTGTTTTTCTTTCATTGCCAGTAATATGAGCGAAACAATACCAAGTGATGTGTTGATAAAATCAGGGTCTTGTTGTAACCGATTATCCACTGTTGCCGTTTGCCGATTATCAGAATCTTGTATCTGATTCGCAATATACATTAAAATGCCAAGCCCTAATGCCGTTTCTTGTTCTTGGTCATCCGGATCGGTTGAGTCCATTGATTTAATACCAATTGTTTTTAAAAGCTCTTCAATCATGAATTGTTTCATCATATATCCGAGAACTTCGTTTTCACCGGCTGCCATTTCCAACGGTATCATTATTGATTCGAAAGCATTACGAGCAGGAATTTTGACTTGCCGGAACTCTTCAATATTTGTTTTTTTACCAACACGACAGCAGAGAATTTCCCACGCCAGAGCATATTCTGCGGAAGAAATATCAGGACTGTTATCAATACCTTCCAAAAGATATTTTGTTGCAGTATAAACCTGATCGGAATGATACGGAGAAAAATCAAATGATTCCAACAAAGATAAATCTTTTGAACCAAACAACTTTTGAAGTTGTTCAACCAAAAGGAAATAAACCCGAATATTTTCATTTTTTACCGGTGTTGATTCCGCCGCTGATAACGTACCATTTAATAAAGATACATTTTCATTCTTTTTCCGAGACGAAAATGAAGACGGCTCGGACGGCTCATGCTTTTGACCCGTAATAATTGTACTCTCCCGAAAACGTAAGACGATTTCTTTGAGTAAAGGATCTTCATTCAATATTTCTTCCATAGAAATTTCTTGTATTCCGGCGGGAATCGGATAGAACGGAGGTTTTAAGAATGGATGATTTACCGCCGGAGTTTTCAGATTCAACGCATTCCGTACAAATTCCAATGCGTGAACTTCTACCGGATTGATCATCGAAAAATGCGAATGAAATTCCGAATAATGGTGGTCTTCGTCTTGGGTATAACCAAGATTCCATTTTAAGTGATAGTCAAGCATTTCCAAAACGGCATCACGTAATTTTGTCTCGTTATTCCAATGCCGAAATATATCATCATAAGGATGTCTCCATTTCTTTTTTGCGAATGGCAGCACAGATAGTAGAGAAGGTATCCAGTTTCTTTTTTTCAACGGTAACGCAGATACTAAAGGACGGTTATTTAACTTTTGATATAAATGTAAAATATACTCAACATAACAATCATCAAATTCCCAATTGAGTGTATGAGTTTGCACACTGTTTTCAATTTCATCTAAGAAAAATTTTGTTTCATTCGGAGCTAAAACTATTCCTGTTCCTATAAATTTTCGTAAACCGTTGATATCGGCTTTATAAACCGGTTCATCATCTTCCTCCTCTACATCTTGTAAATTGTTAATAACAAGTTCATCATAAAGTTGAAATTTAATTCGATAATACCAGTAAGAATAAAAAAAACCTCTCTTAATCTGCCTCCAACCTTGATAAGCATCCCTAAAACATAATAAATTTCCTTGACAAGCATAATATTCACCAAGATAATACATATTGGAGCCAATGTTTGCATGTTGACTTCGAGTTAAAGGATCTGAAAAATTCATTTTTATTTCATTGATTGATTTTTCGGCATATTCTGTATCGCTGCCATACCAATTCGAATAATTATCAAGATAATATTGCCGTGTAACACCGCCGACTTGAAGCTTTGACATATTAACTCCTATAAAAATAAATTAAAAAAACGTTCAACAATAATTGCTGTTTCGGCAACGCGTCCAACATGATGATTGGGCGAAAGGTTTTTACTTACTCTTGCCTGCCTCTTGATTTCCGCAAGTAAATAAGGTACAAGTTAGTTAGTTATCTTACGAAAATTACAGGGAACAATCATGAAAACGGAACTCTTAATCTGCGAATAACCCTTAACAATATCCGAAATATTATATCAAACCGACAATGATTAACAACAGCAACAAAAAACAACCGTTAATTTATGCCGATAACGCGGCAACAACCCGTATTTCCGAAACAGTTCTGAATGTGATGATTACCGTACTCAAAAACGAATACGGCAATCCGTCCGGTGCTTACCGTTTGGGAACACAAGCAAAAAAACAAATCGAAGAAGCACGGCAACAAGCCGCCAACGCTCTTAATGCCGCACCCAATGAAATTTATTTCACCTCCGGCGGTACCGAATCCAATAACTGGGCAATTAAAGGCGCCGCAATAACACAACTAAAAAACGGAAAAAAACATATCGTTTCAACCGCATTCGAACATCACTCCGTACTCAATTCTTTGGAATCGCTCAAAAAACAAGGCTTTGAAATAACTCTGCTCCGTGTGCCGCCCAACGGCGTTCTCCAAACAGAACAACTCTCCGAATCGCTTCGCGAAAACACAGGACTTGTAAGTGCGGTGTTTGCCAACAACGAAATCGGAACAATTCAACCGGTTACGGAAATGGCGGCGGTTTGCCGGTCAAAAGGAATTTTGTTTCACACCGATGCGGTTCAGGCGGTCGGAAATATTCCGGTTGATGTACGGAAACTTGATGCCGATCTGCTCTCCGTTTCAGGACATAAAATTCATGCTTCAAAAGGAGTTGGAGTGTTGTATATTCGGAAAGGAGTTGAAATTGCCGCATTCATGGACGGCGGCGCACAAGAACGTTCTCGGCGTGCCGGTACGGAAAATACCGCGTCGATTGCCGGTTTCGGTACGGCAATGCAGGAAGCCGTTGCCAACCTCCCCCAACGAATAAATTATCTGCTCGAATTACGGGAACGTTTTATCGATGGTGTTTTACGTATCGGATGTTGCCGGCTTAACGGCGACCGGAATTTGCGCCTGCCGGGTAATGCTAATTTCAGTTTTGAAAATGTAGAAGGCGAATCGCTGGTCTTAATGCTCGATATGCAGGGAATTTGTTGTTCAACCGGTTCCGCTTGTTCGTCCGGCTCACTCGACGCAAGTCATGTCTTGCTGGCAATCGGTTTGTCAATGGAATCGGCACGCGGTTCGCTCCGCTTCTCCTTTTCGGAAGACAACACAATCACGGATATCGATTATATCCTCACAAAATTAAACGCCGCCCTAAAAAAACTGCGGGGAACATTGCCGGTTGTTTAAAGTTTAAAACGGTTCAAAATAAATGTTCAAACATAAAACAATTCTCAAAAAATAAAATTAACAATTCCCTTTTAACTTTTAATTTATTATTAAAAAAATGGAAAACAACAAACTCGAAACGCTTTGGGCTCCTTGGCGCATGGCGTATATTATGGAAAACGAAACAACAAACGAAAAACCTGAAACAGTTGAGGTTGGTGCCGATGCCGATCCAAATTGTTTTATTTGTCAGGGCGTTTTCGACAAACAACATGACCGGCAACGGTTTATTGTTCGCCGAACAGAATTAACAATTACCGTTTTGAACCGTTTTCCGTACAACAACGGACATCTTTTAGTTGCGCCGTGTTGTCATTGCGGGCGGCTTGACGGTTTGACCGAAACGGAAAAACTCGAATTGGTTCGGGAAATCGACCGCTGGACAAAAATCTTAGAACAAAAGATGAATCCCGACGGTTTCAATATTGGTTTGAATCTTGGTTCTTCTGCGGGTGCGGGTTTGCCCGGACATTTGCATTGGCACATTGTTCCGCGTTGGAGCGGCGACACCAATTTCATGACAACAACCGCTTCCGCAAAAGTTATTCCGCAATCATTGGAATCTTTATGGGAGATACTTGTTTCCGAAACTTAAGTATTTCTACCGAATACATTCTTAGCGGAATGTTCCGTATTTTTCAAAGTGTTCCCAAAATAACACCGCTTTGTCCGGCGTTCCGTAAATAATTCACCGATTTCGCTAAAATCGGGATAATCAGAAAATTTTCTGTATTTTTCCAAGTCTTTTTAATTGGAATAGATGTTTTAACCGATATTAGCAATAGGCGTTCCGGCAAAATACTCGTTCAAGGAAGAATGATTATGAAACGAATCATATATTTCATATTAAACAGTTCAATCGTTTTGGGAGTTTATTTAGGCATTGCTCTGACGGATTGTTCGTTCATTTTCGGGCAGATTGTGCAAATGGGCGGCTTGCCGATATCCAACGCCGCCCCAACAATCTACCAGCCGGTTTATAATTCCAATACCCCCCAAACTCCCATCCGGCAGGTACAATACCTCGTTCCAACCGCTCCCGAAAATGAGCCGGTTGAACCTCTCCCGTTGGCAACACACCAACCGGAACTCGCCACAATGACCCGACGTTCCAACGTGGTTGTTCCGCTTCCGGCAACTTCGGTTGGGGCAGTTCCGGCAACAAGAGAACCCGCCGCCGTAACCCCAATTCCAACAACAGTTGCCGCCGCAACACCTTCCGTTACCTCTGCAATACCTTCCGTTACATCAGCAACACCTGTTGTATCGGTTACGGAGCAAAACTCGATATTCGGTCAATATTCATTGCCGCATTCCATGCCGCAACCGTTGGCAACATCGCCGTTTCTTCTTGCGTCCCACCCTCAGAAGTCAGGCTCAACTCCGCAAGTTCAGTTTAGTGCGCCGGTTTTGCCCGAAGCGGCGGCGGTTCAACCGATTCCGACCGTTTCGACAATTCCTGCTCCTTTGGTTTCGGCTCCGGTGGTTCCGGCAATTCCGGCTCCGGCTCCGGCAACTCCAACTCCTTCGGTTTCGGCTCCGGTAGTTCCGGCAATTCCCACTCCGGCAATCCCTACTCCGGCAATCCCCGCAACCGCCAATCCCCTGCCCCCACGAACCGCCCCCGCAACCCCGACTCGCCTCGTCGCCACCGAAGCCGTTACGAAGAATCACCGCTTGCGGAATGTCAGTTCGGAAACGTTTGAGCGGAAGCTTGTTGAAAAACTGGGGAAACGCTTTGTTCCGGTTCGCAATATCGAAGCCTCATCGAATCTTTCACGTTTCCGGCTTCCGGTGAAGGACGGAACCGATGTGGAACTGTCGGTTGATCGTCAGAACGGTATTACAACGATTATTGGTTCCGCTTTGATGGTTGAAAGTTGTTTGCAGATTGTCCGGCTACTGGATTCGCAGGAACACACGGAGTTTATTCCGATGCAGCCGTCCAACCGCGACACATTCCGCCGGACAGCGCAAGTTCTTAACCGTGAAACGCAGAAGTCAGCGCAAAACACGCAGGCACTTCCGCTTCCCCGCGGCGGCAACAACAGCGGCGGCGATTTACCTTCCGCAACCTTCGTAACTCCCAACAACTCCGCAACTCCCAACCCCGCACCAACCGCCGCCGTAACCCCAAACCCCGAACCCGTTACCGCCGGTATCGTGGGACCGGTTCAGATTGATATTATTGAGGGCATTGACGAGATGGTGATTCGCGGGACACCGAAAGATGTTGCCGCCATTCGTGATATTTTGCGGCAGATTGAAGCGATGAGTCTTGAGCATGAACCCATCCTCGAATTAGTTCCCATGCAGCATGCGGATTCATACCGGATATGCCAAATGGTACAGCAGCTTTATTCGCAGGTTTATCTGGCGCGGAAGGGCAGTATTACTATGTTGCCGCTTATTAAACCGAACACGATTCTGATAATCGGCAAGCAGGAAAGTATTGACACCGCCAAAGAGTTGATTGGCAAGTTGGACACGCCGGTTGCGCCGGAATCGGAGTTTCAGATTCTCCGTCTTAAAAACGCTTCGTCCGATGCGTTGCAGACGCAGATCACGCAGTTTTATTCCAGCCGTCCCGATGCGGGGCTGGGTTTGGAGCCGCGGGTCTTGGTTGTCAGCGACGCCCGAACCAACGCTTTGATTATTCAGGCGAATCCGCGTGATATGGTTGAAATTACGGCGATGGTTTTGCAGCTTGATTCGGAGGGCAGCGATGCCATCAATATTGTCAAGACGTTCCCGCTTAAGAATGCGATGGCGTCCGAGTTGGCGACGACTTTGCAAAACGCTATTTCGGGAACGGGAACGGCAACCGGCGGATTTAATATGGGCGGCGGGGCGATGAGTTCCCAAAACGCACGGACACGGAATCCGATGGTCACATTGGGAATCCGTGATGAAGAGGGCAACTTACAGCGGGCGAACATATTGTATGATGTTCGGGTTGTTGCGGACACACGGAGCAACATGTTGATTGTTACGGCGCCGCCGAACACGATGCCGCTTATTGAGGCGTTGATAAAGCAGCTTGACCAGCTTCCGTCGGCGGAATCGCAGATTAAGGTATTCACATTGGTCAACGGCGATGCGTACACATTGACGACGGTTCTCACGCAATTATTTGCACAGACAACAACGGCGGGCGGCGGGTTTGGCGGGGGAACGCAGTCAAGTTCGCAGATTGCAACGGTTCGACCCGGCATTGAAGAGGGCGAAAGCACATTGGTTTCGGTGAGGTTTCAGACGGACACACGGACGAACAGTATTATAGCGTGCGGCAGTGCGGGGGACATGGCGGTGGTGGAGGCGTTGCTGATACGGCTTGACGAGGAGAACATGAACAATCGCAAGGTCATGATTCTCAAACCGCTCAATTCCCGTGCATCGGAGATTGCGACGGTGATCAACAATTACGCAACGAGCGAGCGGCAGCTTGAAATACAGAACAGCAGCATGTACTTGCCGCAAAGTCCGCAGGAACAGTACAGGAAGGAGATTGTTTGTGTTGCGGACGATATAACCAATGCGTTGATTATTA
This sequence comes from Planctomycetaceae bacterium, assembly GCA_031288765.1. Classification (GTDB taxonomy): domain Bacteria; phylum Planctomycetota; class Planctomycetia; order Pirellulales; family Thermoguttaceae; genus WRKP01. The sequence goes on along the minus strand of JAITQV010000085.1, from coordinate 1,615 downwards.
GTACGACGCCGCGTTATTATGATCAGGTTCGCCGAATGGTTCAGGAGTTGGATGAACGTCCGCTTATGGTGGCGATACAGGTATTGATTGCGGAAGTCCGGTTGAACAACAACCGTGATCAAGGAATTGAGTTTGGTCTTCAGGATTCGTTGTTATTTGACCGGAGTTTATTGAGTGACGGGGCATTAACACCCGGTTTTCTGTTTGGCGATCCGGGTCAAGGGCTGCCGCTTGGGGCGGTCAGGGCGGGAACCGTAGGAACGCAAGGGATTACGAGTCTTGGAACGGGTCGTGCCGGTGAGGGCGGAATCGGCGGTTTTACTTTCTCGGCGTCGAGTGAATCGGTGAGTGTATTGGTTCGGGCGTTGGAGGAGCAGGGCAAACTTCGGGTGTTGAGCCGTCCTTTCCTGACAACATTGCACAACACGCGGGCGACAGTCAAGATTGGGCAGGATATTCCGCATGTTACGGGGTCGGAAACATCGAGTTATGCCGGCAACACGACCAGTCAGGTTGATTACAGGGAAGTCGGAACGATATTGGACATTATACCGCGTGTAACGGCGGACGGGCAAATCAATTTGGCGGTATATGTGGAGAAGTCGAGTGTTGGTTCTATAACCGATGGTATTCCGATCATGGTTTCCGGCGGGGTTGCTCTTAACGCTCCGAAGTTCAATATTACCAATGCTCAAACGACGGTGAGTGCGTTGGACGGACAGACGATAGTGTTTGCCGGGCTGATTACGGAGCAGAAGGAGACGGTCAACCGGAGTATTCCGGGCTTGAACAAGATTCCTGTTATCAAACACCTTTTCGAGTACAATTCGGTGAAGTGTGAGCGGAACGAGTTGTTAATTGTATTGACGCCGATGATTATCCGTAGTGAGGCGGACATGCAGATTATGCGGCAGCAGGAGGCGTCGCGAATGCACTGGTGTATTAACGACGTGGTGAAGTTGACGGGCAATTCGAAGATGAAGATACGCGGGGACGAATGGACAACGGAGGAGGTTCCTTATATTCCGGCGGCGCCGGTGATACTTGACGAATCGCAACTGCCGTCTGACGAGAAGGTGAAGCAGGCGATGCCGTTCCCGACATTAGCGCCGGAATAATAATATTATTATAGTAATAGTTTATAGTGAATAGTGAATAGTGAATAGTGAATAGTTCGCAAGCGTTCTATTTACCGCAACATATTAAATAATCCGCTTGCGTCCTCCACTATTCACTATCAACTATCGACTAAGCCCGCAGGGCGAGATGTGCATAACCGGCGTTGAAGCACAGCGCAACCGCCGGATCAGAATGTCCCACCCGATATAAAAACAAAAGGTAGGCGACCGCTCGCCGTAGCGGTCGCATCGGCATTAGCCGATTAGGAATCCGATTAAATGTGTAATTGTAGATATTTTTGACTTACGCCCGTCATAGAATTCCCTGTCGGCTGACGCCGACGCAATCCTTCGGCGAAGGGTTGCCTACCTTATGTATTTAGGGAGGCATGATCCGTAGGTTTCGCTTCGCTCCGCCTACGGTTATGCACATCACACCCCTTACGGGGTTAAGATTCATGGTTAATACTGAAAACAAAGGACAGAATAGATACTTA
>JAITQV010000061.1 GCA_031288765.1 Planctomycetaceae bacterium | reverse complement strand
TTTTATTCCAATGCCGGACGAGTGTCTTTGCCGATAGACTGAACCCGCGTGTTTTCGTAAGTTCCATAGAAAACACTGTTCGCATCAAGCCAAAGATCAATCCGATGGCGTTCTTCCGGCAATAATTTTACACCGTAATGATTTTCGTCCAGATAATTCCGAAGTGCCGATGCGGACGCCCCGAAATGTCCCGCTGTTGTCCGTGAACCGCCGTGAACCGGATCCGTGATTGAGCCATTGTCCGAATGGAAATAGAATCCGTACTTCGGAGCAAGATGATGATACGACCGCGTCCAGCCGTTCGGCGCATCGGTAATCCCCGTCAAATCAAACGAATGATTCGTTTGAAGCTCTTGCGCGGCAGGATGATCGTGTTCGCCATGACAGTGAACACAATGTTTATCCAAAACCGGTTGAACAAGTTGTACAAAATTAAGCGGATAACTACCGGAAACTTCCTTGCGGATTATTGACGGAGACCGATGAAATGCTGTTGCAGTAACAGAATTACCCTGCCGGCTGATCCGCTTATTTTCGTGACAACCAATACACGTCAGTTGTTCACCGGAATGAAGATATGTTGCACTTCGCATTGATTGGACAGCACGCCCGTCTTCGTCAAGAGCCTGAAAATAAATCGGTTTACCAACCGGCGCTTCAAAAAATGCGCTGCCGTCTTCTTCAACCGGAACAGTTCCCAATATTCCGCGTGCGTTTGTTTGCCTGCCGACACCGATTTTCGGATCATCAGGAACAGGCGTCGATTTGGCAAATAGCTGAATAATTCGAATCGCTTTGATTTTGACCGGTTGATGATTTCGTTCCGGAAAATCGAAATCGCTTTGATAAACATTGACAATTCCAACGTATGCTTTTTCGTCACCGGTTTGATTTTTATTACGGTATCGTTTTGCCTGCGTTGTTTGTGCGGGAATAATCGGCGGACGAGGGCGGGCAGCCAGTGGTAGGGGGCTATGTGCGCTGATTGCCGGGTTACGGTAAATCAGTTCCCGATTTCCAAAAGAGTCAATCCAGTAAATACCGCGATTTTTGGCTTCGGAATCGTAAACACACAAATAATCTTCTTCACTGAAGGGCCAAGGTGTTCCGTAAATCATAAACGGTTGAGTCGGATTTCGTTCCGCTTCCGGAAACGGAACATCCGGCGTTAATCTTGTGATTTGCGACATGGCGCCGTCGTCTTCGAGTCGTTGGTCAATCAGGACAAGTGATCCGAAAGCATGTCCATGATGTGCTCCGGCAACTGCAACATAACGATGAGAATCGGGAATCGCCCGAATATCCATTTCCATCCAAGGACGCGATTCACGTTTCGCCGGATAATTACCATGATAGGATCGGGGATCACGACCATCGGGAAAACATGTCCAAAGGTGATGTGCCGCGTTGGTGTCCCGATCAACATAATCCCAACGTGTGTACAAAATCATTCCGTTGTGATCGACACTTGGCTGCCATTCATGAGTTTCGTGATAACTGAGACAAATAATATCACTGCCGTCCGGTTCCATTGAAAAAAGCGTGTACACCGGACAATAACGACCGCACCGCAAAAATCCGCCGCGCCGCTCACTGATAAACGCAATACGTCCATCCGGCAATTCGCAAGGATCAAAATCGTTTACGGAACCATCGGTTAATTGTACAAGATTGGTTCCGTCGGCGTTGCAACGAAAAAGATGATAACAGCGTGATTCCGACCATTCGTGATAATACGGAACACTTTTTTCCTGCTTCCACGAACTATCAAGCGGTTTTGCTTCACAGTAAGCAAAATAAATTGTTTGACCGTCAAACGAAACTTCCGGCGAAAGGAACGCACCGCCCTCAAGTTTTCGCCCTTTCATTCTGCCTTTTTCGACAACGGAATCGGCTAATAAATTGACAAGTTTCGGTGAGCCGGACAAAGGATTTTCGAGAACAAAAAGTCCGCCGCCGGAACGTGCCGTGAAACCGTAAAACTGATCGCACATGTGAAAGGACGGATCATCGGCATCGTGTTTCGTAATGAACAGCAGTTTTTGCAACGATTTCAGATACGGATGACATTGAATAACGGTTCGTTTTATTTTCCGGGCTTCGAGGTACAAGGACTCGTATTGTTCCGGTGTTACGGATTCCAACGTGTGTTGTAATTTTTTTAACGGCGCAATCGCCGAATCAATCGCCGTCTGATCCGCGCCGGAAAGCAATTTGATTCGTTCCGCCAATGCAAACGTCGAATCAATAACTTGTCGCGTATGTTCCAGTGAAAATACAACGTTAATTTTGTGATTTTTCTGAAACTGTTTATCTTGATCAATCCAATCTTTGACAACAATTTCGTTGACCGTAATTTCATTGATCACAATTTCATCCGAAAATGCGGTAAAACACAAAAGTCCGAAAACAAACATGAAATAAAATAATGGTTTCATTTTAGTAATCTCCTTGATTTTAGGAATTGTGTGAAAATGACTTTCATCATTATTCACACGGTAAATGAATTAGGATTCGTAACTGCTTACAACCCTTTTAGGGATTAAAATTTTTCTGAATTATTTCTGAATTTTGGGAGGTAATTCCGATTAATGTAAGGCTTACCCCATGATTTTGACCTCAATGGTGTCGAATGTTTATAGCATGTCTATTTTAATTTTTAATATTGTTCCCAACTAACTTTATTTTCAACTTGATTTTCTAACAAAACAACCTTAGTAGCATAAAATTCTAAAACTTTATTACCTTATTTCAAGATGGGGGTTACCCTGTCTTGAAATAAGGTATTGAGTAAAAATTATTTGCTGTTATTCCGTTATGCTACTGAGGTTGTTTTGTTCGGAAAAATTAGGAGGAGAATGAGGTTTGTTCTGCGTAATACTTTGACAAATGATTGAATCGATACAAACAATTTAACAAAATAACGAAATAAATTCACGATGATGGCAGGCGGGAACGCAACGTAGCGTTCTGCCTGTCATGCATTGTGTTGCGTTTGATTACTCACTGTTAATTATTTAGGGCGTATAGCAATAAGTAGTGTACGTTTAACGGGCAGATCGAAAATCAGAGTTACTTTACCTTCTTTTATTGTTGTAGTTACAGTTTTACTGTCAACCAATTCCGTTGCGGTGAAACGATCACCAACACCCAAAGAATTTGTATCAAAGGTTAAACACACCTGACCGACAGGCACCTTATCATCTTTAGCACGAACCGTAAAATATAACCCGTTTTCAGGTTTATTTCCCCAACGTTCAACCAATACTTGATCGACCATTTCTCCTTCAACTTGTGCTGTAGTTAATGGTTCCCAACCGGCAAGATTTATTGTACGAATTAGTCCGGCATACTTCTCCATAATCGGCAAAATCAGCGCAATCTTTTTTGGTTGATTCCACGCGTTTGCCGTACCGGGGAAAATACCATAGAGGAGTAAATAATTGCAACGCGGTTCATGGACAGTTTGTACGGTTTCTTCTGTAGGCGGGACAGTACTGAAATGAAGTACGTAATCCATTGTTGAAACAGGTTTACGGTAGGCAAGAAATCGGAAAGTACGGAAATCACTTTGTGATTGAAATGTATTTTCCCATTGTTCCCCTGCGCCGATTAAATCAATATAGGCAATACTGAACTGTACCATCGGATGCCATGTATTTCCGGCAACACACCAATTACGTCGGTGGGCTTCGTCGTGATTTTTGCGCAAAAATTCAAGATTGGACAGAGCCATTGGTAACACCGGACGAATTTGTCCTTTTTGATCACGCGTGTAGGCGAGCGGCACATCGGCATGAATCCAGTGATCGCGGCGATAATTAAAGTTACCCCAGCCCATACCAAAAACTTCACTGTCAAGATAAACACCAATAGGTTCTGTTCCGCCATGCTCCTCAATCACACTCGCTACAAGACCAACTTGTGATTGCTGTCCCCATGTCAAATCCCAACGATTCGGTGACGGCAGATCAGGATCAGAATTGGCTAAAATAGCTGCCCCTTCAAATGTTTTCCGCTCTTGATTCGTTGCCCAAGGAAAATCCTTTGTGTGATAAGTGATTCCCCAAACATCCGGTTGATGTTCAATCGTCGTGTTTTCAATGATCTTGACAATATCTGCACGTGTGAGATTACCGGGGAAACGATCTGCGGTATGAGTTTTATCATTGGCATCGTTTTGGAGAAAATTGTGAAATGTTGTTACGTCAATGGAAGAAATAAAACCGAGTTTATCAATACGATGAGTATCAATCCAACCTTTGGGAAACGGATGCCATATTCCCCACGGTTCCGAATAAACCAATACCCGTAATCCGGCAGCGGTGTTGTCAGCAATATCCTTCACCAATGCTGTTGGATCATGTGCTGCCAGATTGTCGATTTCTTTTTGATTGGTTCCCATACCGGCACGTTTTGCCAGTTTGAGATTATTTTGAGGAATATGAAGTGCCCAACCGCCCGGATAATCACCAAGATTATGCTCAAAACAATCGTGAAAAATACGATAATATTCCGTCATCGCAGCGCGCATGCCGGCATCAGACTCAAAACCGAATATAGCAAAGGAATATTGTGCCTGATGTGGAAATTTGGCAGTTTCAGCGGCAAGACCAAGTGCCGTAGTCAACGACAGTACACCGGTGTTATTCTTCGTAACAAAAAAACGGTAAGCGTTGAAACACGGTGATTTCATTGAATGAGCCAGAGCTATTCCTGTTTGCGGACAAACGCATGCTCCCAACGGCATTTGTGAAACATCAATACCATTGATCGGATCAATCTGATTGGCTCCACGACCGGGTGTAACATTTTCCGTTAAGGTTGAATTACTACACCAGATATTACCGAACTGCCATGACTCGCCTTTGAACGCCATTGTAAAAACAGCGTCAATAGCGCGGTCTTTATGAAGTTTGTCTATTACAGTTACATCGATAAAAATGACGCCGTTGGAATCGGAAAAAACTGCATCGAGTTTAATTCCGAGATCGGCAGCGGTACCGTTGAAAAGAACCTTTTTATCGTTAATCTTAGTAAAATGCCCTTCAACAGGCACGGAGCGATTCTCCATAACATCACGGATAGAAAATCCGGTACGCTGTTTTGCTGTAAACAGATTTGTTTCCCGTACGGTTATGCCGATGATATGCCCATCATCAGAAAACGTTAGTTTAACACCGTTATTGTTACCGATAGTAAGTTCGTCGGTTTCTGCGGTACAGAAACAACAATCCGACATCAAACATATTAGAATGAATCCCATTAAAACTACAATAATACAACTTCGCATTTTTTGATTCCTTATAGTAATTTGAAATAATCGAAACCATAAATAAATTGGCAACAATTTATCTGTTAATATACTCGTTACATTTTAAAATTCGGCAATCATTCACTTAAACCATCAACATGTTGGTTTGTTCAATACAAATGAATGGCACGGGAATAACAAACAAAATGTTAAAAAAATAATACCGAATTTTAAAATGTGATGAGCATATCATCTATTAACAATTTCTTTAATATCGATCAGATAAACCTGACGACCATTGCCTCCGTGCGGGGAGTCGATGGTTACAAAATGACCGTTTCGGCTGGCATTCGGGTGTAAATCACAACGCCATTCGCCGTTATATTCCTTCGGCAGGAAAAAATGTCCAAGCGGCACAACACGACCACTCGGAATATGATACAAATTCGGATTTTGATTACGGTTTTTGTCGGGGTAAGTATCGTACAAAATCCATTCGTTGTTTGTTTTCGGCACGTAAGTACAATGCCCGTCACGTGTCATCAACGTGCCGCCAACCATTTCCGCATCACCGGTTTTGTCGGTAAAAACATAAAACTTATCGCCGTGCGACGGATGTCTTGCCCATGCCAAAACGTGTTGCGGATCACGCCAAATCAGGTGGGAGGTCATAAAATGCGGATTCAGTACAAAAAGATCGGAACCGTCAAGGTTTGCCGTAAACAATCGCGTTTTCCAACCTTTTTCCGTTTCGCCCTGCCAGCGGTGCAAAAAGAGAAACCGTTTACAATCCGGCGTAACAAGAAGATGGTTAAACCAATGTTTCGCTCCTTTGGAAAAACCGCCTTCGGGAATTATTGCCGCGACTTTCGAAAACGGAACAATTAATTCCGATTGACCGGTTGTTAGGCTGATACGAAAAATCCCCGAATTTTCCGGTGCGGGAATATCGGCGTATGGATCGGCAATACCGCAATAACCGTAACCGGGACGTGTACTGTTGAGTCTTGCGAAATCAGGATAAAATCCCCACTTTCCGTCCGGGCTCAAAGCATAAATCGGATTATCCAATGTTCGTTTTTCCTTTGTTTTGATGTCAACAATTCGGGCAACGAAACGGTCTTTTTCACGGTCATTCCAGATAACGGTTGAATCGGTTTGCGGAATCCATTGAAGCAAACAACCTTGTTGCCAATTCCAAGCGTAAGTGGAACCGAGTTCGATCCAATGATCATTGTCTTGCAAATCGATCATGCCAACCCGAATAGAATCTTCCGGTTTGGGCGAACGTCCGTGAAAATCGACTTCGTTTGCCAGAACAAACCGGTCACTCGGATCAAAGAGTAAAATGTCATAATAACCGCGCCAATGGAACTTTGGCGTATTCGTCAACCGACGAATTGGCGGCAATATTTCTTTTGTTGTTTCGGCAGCACGAACCGGAAATCCGGACAATAATCCTGCCAAAGAACTAATTGCTGTGGTTTTAAGAAAATTTCGACGTGTTGTCAT
>JAITQV010000038.1 GCA_031288765.1 Planctomycetaceae bacterium | reverse complement strand
ACTTCAAGGTTAGTTTATTTATAGGGAAGTAGGACACAAAAAAGTTTTTTTGTTATTGTATTTGTTTTTTATCCTCAAAAAATAAACTTGTGATCTTATCTTACTAATGTCCGTGTGTTACGTGTATTCTGTGGTTAATAAAAATAGACAGATACGATTTGTTTTTTTAACGCGGAACACACTGAAATTTCGCGGAATAACGCGAAAAGTATTGTTCTGTGTTTTTCCGTGTTTTCCACGTTAAAAAAACATTCCGCTGAATTATCAAGAATTTGTTTTCAAAAGAACAATACATTCGGCGGAAATTGCCTCTTCACGACCAATAAAACCCACTTTTTCACCGGTTTTGGCTTTAACACCAACCTGATTCGGAGTAATTCCGAGAATTTGTGCGATTTTATTTTTAATTGCTTCTTTGTGCGGAGATATTTTCGGGTGTTCGGCAAAAATAATCGTGTCAAGATTGACAATTTGCCAACCTTGTAACTGAACGGTATTCCAAACGATTTGAAGCATTTCCGCCGAATCACGGTTTCGGTTGACAAGATCGGTATCGGGGAAAAATTCGCCGATATCTCCAAGCCCCGTTGCTCCCAAAATCGCATCAATAATAGCGTGAAGCAATACATCCGCATCACTGTGACCAAGCAAACGGCGCGAATGTTCAATGCGAATACCGCCAAGAAGAATTGCCGAACCTTCCGCTAATTGATGCGTGTCATGTCCCAAACCAATTCTGAACATTATTATGAATTAGTAATTCCAAATTCGTACAATTTTATCACGGCTTCCTGCGGCGATTGTTTTTCCGTCCGGCGAAAAGGCAACACTGAGAACGGATTGCATTCCGTCGCCGCGAATCCGAAGTTCTTCCTCACCGGTTTTAATATCCCAAACCCTCGCCGTAAAATCTCCGCTGCCGGCAAGAATTTTCTTTCCATTCGGAGAAAAGGTTACGGAATAGACCGGTTGTTTGATTGTTTGCCATGTACACAAAAGTTGGATGCCGGTTTTCGTTTCCCAAAGCCGAACTGTTGCGTCCATACTTCCCGAAAGAATCATCCTGTTATCGGGCGAAACCGCAACAGAAAGTACGGAACCGAGATGTCCTTCCTCTGTCGTTTTACCGCCGAATTCCGTAACCCATTGGGCGGATTCCGCATTGAACAGCCGAACCGTCATATCGCGGCTTCCTGTTGCAATAAACTTGGCGTCCTTCGAATAGGTAATTGCCGTTACCGTACTTTTATGAGCCCGTTTCATTCCGGTTGCTTTGCCGGTTTCCAAATTCCATCGTGTAAAAGTACAATCACGGCTGCCGGACACCGCCGTTTTACCGTTAGGGTGTACGGCAACACATTTCACTTCGTCAAGATGTTCCGCCAACTTAAAAATTTCTCTGCCGTCTTCAACATTCCAAACACGAACCGTTTTATCATCGCTTGCCGTTAAAATTCGTTTGCCGTCCGGTGTGTAAACCGCCTGATTGACACGATCCGTATGACCGGAAAATATTTGAACGGATTTTCCCGTTGCAATATTCCAGATTCGTGCGGTGTGATCATTTCCGGGTCCGCCGCAAGCCGCCAACAGAAATTGTCCGTCCGCAGAAAAAGTTACAGAGTTAACCGGACTGCCGCTGCCTTCCAACCGTTTCAGCAATTTCGCCCGCGGTGTTAGAACGATTTCCTCTTTGGTTTCGGCGGCGGCTTTGTTTTCCGCCAATATTTGTTCCGTTTCGGATTTTTTTTCCGTTGCCAAATCAGTTTCCTGAGCCGTAAGAAATATTCCCCAAAAAAGAATTATCAAAAATATCGAAAATCGTTTCATTGTTGCTCAAACGGTAAATGAATCAAAAACTATAACAGTTCACGTTCCCAATCGAACCGTGAACTGTTACGGCATTTTCTTGCATCTTGCCGGAATCATTATTATTTTTTATTCTTTTAGTCCCTTGACAATTTCGGCAATGATTTGGTCGGCGTTTTCAAAAAGAACCTGACAAGTTCCGACTTGTTTATGACCGCCGCCGCCATATTTAAGCATTAAGGCTCCGACATCGGCGGTGCAGGTTCGGTTGAGCACACTGTAACCGCACGAAATCATTACATTAACCTTTGCTTTACCGTCGGTAATCCAAAGCGAAACATTTTGGTCGGGGAAAACACTGTAAATCGTGAAACGGTTGCTCGTGTAAATTGTTTCAACTCCCCGCAAATCGGTAATCAGAACATTCCCTTCGGTTTTCGAATACTTGATTACCATTTCGATAAACAAGTCGGTTTGTTGCCGGTAAAGGTCGATTCGTTCTTTGACGTCGGGATGTGCAAGAATTTCTTCCAACGTTTTTGTCCGTAAATGATCAATAAACGCCATCATTAACTGATAATTCGAAATACGGAAATGGTGAAACCGTCCCAATCCGGTGCGCGGGTCGGTAATAAAACCAATGAGAACCCAACCTTGCGGGTTACGAATATCTTCGGCGGTGAGTTGACCGGAATCAACTTTATCGACGATACTGACGAGTTCTTTGAATTTCGGGAATTTTTGTTCGCCGCCGTAGTATTCGTACACAATTCCGGTACAGGACGGCGCTTTTTTGCTGACTCCTTTCACATCTTGCGTCCAACCGACACGTTCCGCTTCGCTGGAATGATGGTCAAACCACATTCCGCAACCGTGCACAAACGGCACATTGCATAAAATGTCGTTCGATTCCGCTTTGAACAAACCGTCTTGCAGGTCTTTCGGGTGTACAAACTGGACAGAGTCAATAACTCCTGCTTCTTTTAAGAGCATTCCACAAACAAGTCCGTCGAAATCGGACCGGGTTACAAGCCGCATAATAAACTCCTTATTTTGGCTATATTTTGACTATAAAACAGGTTGAGCCGTTTGTGAGTGCAGCTTCCAATAAACTCCAACATTCATTTTCGCTCAATACTTTCAAAAATATTTGTAAATTGACCGGTTCGGAAAATTTACAAACATAGAACTCTCACAAAATTGTTTATTGATTATATTGTTGTTTAGATGTTTAAGCAACCCATCGCCTTAATTGTTTTTTTCATCGGTTTTTTCTTTTTTAGGATTACGCAAAAAAGGAAAACGATCATAATCCGGTTTAACAGCGGCAAATTCTTTTTCGAATTGCTCATGTATTCGACGATCGTATTCCATACGTTCGGGAATAGACATGAGTTTCTTTTTTTCCGAATTTTGTCTTCTGACTTTTCGGATTGCTTCAAGAACTTCATAATTTTCTTTTGTCATTTTCACGATTTTATTTCTTGTTTTTGAGGGGATTTATTTATTGTTCGCTATGTTATTACGATGCTATTTTATTCCGCAGGCATGTTGGGCGCGTAACAGAACTTCGGAGGCTTTTTTTCTTACTCTTTCGGCACCTTCGGCTAAAATTTCCCGAATTTTTGCCGGTTTTGCCGCTAACTCTTCACGTTTTGCCCGTGCTTCGGCAAAATAAGATTCGGCAAGTGCGGCTAATTCTTTCTTCACACCGCCATAACCAAAACCGCCTTGCCGATATGTTTCCGCGAGCGATTTTGTTTGTTCCGCCGACGCGAACAGCGAATAGAGTTCAAAAAGATGATCCCCTTCGGGATTTTTGGGTTCTTCTATTGGGCGGCTGTCGGTTACAATCGACATAATTTTTTTTCGTTGAGATTTTATTTCCTCGAACACATCCACCGCGTTGCCGTAACTTTTCGACATTTTACCGCCGTCCAAACCCGGAACTTTTGCCGTGTTTTCGACGACATGCACTTTGGGCAACACGAACACTTCGCCGAATGAATGGTTAAACGAACCGGCAATATCACGGCAAACCTCAACATGTTGTATTTGATCTTCGCCGACGGGAACCAAATCCGAATCGTAAAGCAAAATGTCTGCCGCCATCAAAACCGGATACGCAAATAATCCCGCATCTGCCGTCAATCCTTTTGCTTTTTTATCTTTGTAAGCGTGGCAGCGTTCCAACAAGCCCATTGGTGTTGTTGTCATCAGGATCCAACACAGTTCGGACACCTCAGGAACATCCGATTGTACGAAGAGAGTTGCGCGGTTTGGGTCAAGACCGAGCGACAGAAGATCAAGCGCCGCATCCAACGTATTTTGAATCAAACGGTCTTTTGAGCGTACTGTTGTCAAGGCGTGAAGATTGGCGATAAAATAAAATGCCGTATCTTGACCGTTTTGCAAATCAATATATTGCCGAATTGCTCCAAAATAGTTGCCCCAATGGAATCGACCTGTTGGTTGAATACCGGATAATATTCGCATGAGATAATTGATTGGTTAATATTTGATGATATTTTAGCGGAATTTTGTTTTTCAATTTCTTTGCGGGGTTAAGATTGAAGGGCAAAAATTCCAATGAAT
>JAITQV010000011.1 GCA_031288765.1 Planctomycetaceae bacterium | reverse complement strand
GGTTGGATACATTGGATTTCCAGCGTCCAGAATCCAGCGAAGCCGACATCGCCGAAGCCGGCGGTTACGTGAACATACAACCCAAGCCGTCCTACCGACGAGCGTCCTTCAAGCATGGGAACGTAATTACGCGTGAGCGTGTATTCGGCGGTACGTCCAAGATACAACTGATTGGGTTTAAGTATAATCCCTGCAGCCGGAATTTCCAGACGTTCCATTTCAGGACAAGTCCGCATATCCAACACAAAATCTTGATATACCATCAATTCATTATGTAATCGTAAATTGTAGCTATTCGGATTAATCCGTTTTTGATCAAACGGATCAATCACGATATTACCGTTATCAATTTCTTTTAATATTTCCAATCCTGAAAGAATCATCACTTAATTATTTTTCTTTAATGTTGCGGTTTATTCGTTGCGCAAAATTTTTGCGGCTTTGACCATATTTTTTAGCGACTCTAAAGTTTCTTCCCAATTGCGTGTTTTGAGTCCGCAATCCGGATTTATCCAGAGTCGTTCTTTGGGGATATATTGTAATGCTTTTTTTAGAAGCGTGATAATTTCTTCGACTGAAGGGATTCGCGGGCTGTGAATATCGTAAACACCGGGTCCGATTTCATTCGGGTATTCGAATTCTTGAAACACTTCCAAGAGTTGCATTTTATTTCGGCTTGATTCGATGCTGATAACGTCGGCGTCCATTTGCGCGATCCATTTTATTATTGTGTTGAATTCGCTGTAACACATGTGGGAATGGATTTGAGTTTGATCATTGGCAACGGATGCGGCGAGGCGGAATGAATCTGTCGCCCAAGTTAAATATTTATCGGCGTTGCATTTTCGCAACGGCATTCCTTCGCGCAATGCGGCTTCGTCGATTTGTATAATTTTGATTCCGGCTTTTTCGAGGTCGGCGACTTCGTCTCGAATTGCCAACGCGATTTGTTTGCAAACATCGGCTCGCGGAATATCGTCGCGCACAAAACTCCAACATAAAATTGTTACCGGACCGGTCAACATACCTTTCATTGGTTTGGCGGTTTGTGATTGTGCGAATTTGATCTGATTTATGGTCATTGGCTGTTTTCGCGAGACATCGCCGAAGATGACGGGCGGTTTAACATATCTGTTGCCGTAACTTTGAACCCAACCGTTTTCGGTGAAACAGAAACCGTTTAATTGTTCGCCGAAGTATTCGACCATATCGTTTCGTTCCGGTTCGCCGTGAACGAGTACGTCTAATCCGAGTTCTTCTTGTTTTCGGACAACATCGGTGATTGCGTTTTGAATGAACGAATCGTATTGTGATTCGGTGATTTCATTATTTTTGAATTTCCGGCGGATTTCTCTGATTTCGTTTGTTTGCGGGAAAGAGCCGATAGTTGTGGTCGGCAAAATCGGCAGGTTTAAGTGTTGTTGCGATATTTTTCTTTCGGCGTAATTTTTATTGCGAAAAAGCATTTCCGGCGTGATTGACGTGCAACGTTTTTGCACGGCGGGGTCAACGACACGCGGGTTATTTTTTCGGTTTTTGATAATTTGTGAATTTTCTTCTAATATTTTTTCTGAAGTTTTTCCGTCAAGTAAGTCTGTGAGCAGGGCGATTTCTTCGCACTTTTGTACGGAAAAAGCCATCCAACTTTTGAGTTCGGGATCAAGTTTGGTTTCGTTGTTGAGGTTGACGGGGCAATGCAGCAAGGAACAACTTGAGGCGACGGCGAGTCGTTCTTGACCGATTTTATTTTGGATTTTTTGAAGTTTTGCAAATGCGGCGGACAAATCGGTGCGCCAGATATTTCGTCCGTCAACAATACCTGCGGAGAGGATCATGTTGTCCGGCAATTTTTCTATAATTGAATCGAGTTGTTGATTTCCGCGAACGAGGTCAACATGTAAACCGTCGCAGCCTGATTCTAAAGCGGTGTCGAGGTTATCATCGAGCGCGCCGAAGTAAGTGGTTAGCAGAGTTTTGATTTTTTTGTTTTTGTTTAATTTTTCGTAGGTTTTTTTGAACAAGTTTTTTGTTTCGTTTGTCAAATCAACGCAAAGGATTGGTTCATCGATTTGCAGCCAGTCTGCGGAATCGTTTAATTCGTTGATGATGGACTGGTAGATTTCGGTAATTTCGTCGAGGTAATTCCATTGATTTGAGTTATTGTAATTTTTGGACAATAACAGAAAGGTGATGGGACCGGTTATGACGGGTTTTGGGTTGAAGCCGAGTTTTGCGGCGTTTTTTGTATCGAGGACAACATTGGACGGTTGTTTTGTTAGAGTGATGTCCGGTGAAAATTCGGGGACGATGTAATGGTAATTTGTATCGAACCATTTCATCATTTGCATTGCGGGGATATTTTGTTGCGGATTTCCGCGAGCCATTTGAAAGGCGAGATCAATTTCGCCGCTGCAATTTTGTTGCGGTTTGAAACGCGGCGGAATGGCGCCGAGAGCGATTGTTGTATTGAGGATATGGTCGTAGAGGGCGAAGTCTCCGGTTGTGATGTGTGAGAGACCTGTGTTTTTTTGAATTTGCCAATTTTCTTGTTTTAAT
The DNA here is from genome assembly GCA_031288765.1 of Planctomycetaceae bacterium. Taxonomy (GTDB): domain Bacteria; phylum Planctomycetota; class Planctomycetia; order Pirellulales; family Thermoguttaceae; genus WRKP01. Next base: position 1,781 of record JAITQV010000011.1, on the reverse strand, counting down.
TTTTCGGCGGCGTCGAGTAATTCGTCGCGTGTGATAATTTTTTTCCAATATGATTCTGTGATTTTTTTGAGTTCGCGGTTTGCGCCGATTCGCGGGAATCCGAGACAATGCGATTTGAGTGAATTAAGTGAATTAACAGTCATGTGAACAACGTTACCTTTCTGGAAACTAACGCGGTTTCCAATAGTTTTGTAATTTGAAAATTTAAGAGCAAGGTAAGCGATGTGAAACGATGAGTTGAAATAAATAAGACAATCGTGATGATTTTGATTTTGGGAATTATTTATTTCGGTGTCAAGGTTTTTTAAAATTATTCACACTTTAATTTCGGTAATGTTTATTGAACCGGTTTTTGGGTTCCGGCGAATTTATTTTATATTATCGAATTTGTGAAGTGTGATGATTTAATCGCGAATCACCTTACCGGCAAACTGGCGAGTCGTCTCCTGGCTTTCGGTTTTCATTTAAGAATTAAAGCCTTCCCTAACGGTTTGTTTGTTAAGTGACTTTAAGTTAAAAATAATCAAAATAATTTTTTATCAAGCGGATGCAAACGACTTTATGAAGAGTGATTTATCCGGGCGAAAGATTATTTATAATTATTACCGATTACAGTGGCGCGTCCGCAACGGTTTTTCACCGTTTTCCGTTACTCGCACAATTGATTTGACGTCTTAATTATAAATAAGAAGAATTGAGAGTCAATGGGTATCTAATCGGGGAGGTTTTTTAGAAACCCGAAAAAGGGGATTTTTAATACGGAAGCCACGGATATTACACGGAAATATGCGAAAACATTCCGCGAATTTCCGTGTAATTTCGTGTTTTCTGTGTTAAAAAAACCAAAAATCGGTAATTTACACCCAAATTATTGGGACGAATGGTTGGATAGGTACTGAAGATTATTTTTAGGTGTTGCTGTTAAGGGATGAGGGCGGAGACCAACGGTCCCCAAGGACCTTTTTTTCCATCGTTTTCGATTTGCACGGCGAAATAGACAGTTTTCCCGCTGTCCCCGAAATCAAATTCGATCACATCTTTTTTTCGTTTTGTGTAGAACGATTTTCGGAGATCGTTGGGGTTTGCGGGCGGGTTTTCGCCGGGAGCAATAGTGCTGTACCAGATACGGTAACCTTTGTTTTCGGGGTCGTTGGGGTTACCGGTAACATAGATAATTTTAACACCGATTTCGTGGCGTCCTACCAAGTAGGTTTCTATTGTAGTTTGGGCGGTGGGGATTTTGCCGGGTGTTGGGGTGGGGTCATGCGGTTTCAGTCCCAGCGAGATGTAGTCGGCGTCTGCGAGCGGCGGGGTAAGGAAGTAACGTTTTTTGATATCCCGCATTTTGGCGGTCAATGCGTCAAATGCTGTTTTGCATTGGGCGTTGGCGACGGGTGTGCGGGTGGTTTCGTTTTGGGCGGTTTCGAGGGCATGTTCTGCGGTCAGTATGAGTTGTGTTAATTCGGACGTAACATGCGGGGGAATCTCCCATAGGCTGTAACTTGTCAAAAGGACGTTCTGCCAATCCTTTGCCATGACCAGTTGGGCTGTTCGTGTGGTTGGAAGCCAATCAGTATAATGTGCCATGTGTTCCTCCTTTGTATTATGGGGATATACCAAAAGTTTGTATCGGTAATTGGGCTTGTGTTGCTATAATTATTTTGTAATTATTTTACCAATGAGCCAAAAGTAGTTACCAATGAGTCAAAAGTAGTTACCAATGAGCCAAAAGTAGTTACCAATGAGTCAAAAGTAGTTACCAATGAGTCAAAAGTAGTTAC
>JAITQV010000727.1 GCA_031288765.1 Planctomycetaceae bacterium | reverse complement strand
TGTTCATTGTTGCCCCCCAATTGTTCATTGTTGCCCCCCAATTTTCTAAAACTACCCATTTTTAACAAAAAAACAGGTGTCCGCGAGTAAAAGACACTTGTCATGAAGTTAAAGATGTGTGCCTATTTTCCCCAAATTGCCAAAGATTTCCTGTTTATTCCCGCGTCATTGCTCAGCAAAGGACTAAAAAGGACTAAATTGATAACATTGAGAAATACTTATTGATTGATCTTGCGGAAGAGCATAACATTGTGCAGTCTATTGAAGAGAGATTCGGGTTATAACACTGTTCTTGCAAAATAGATAAAATTGCCCTTGTCAATTCCTGAAAATTTGTTATTCTGTATGAGTATCATTTAGTTGCCAAGTTTTTTCACTTTTCTGCATTGCAAAATAAAACGATTCCCTTCGTTTTGTAAAATAAATCAATTGTTCCACATCTTTTTACGTTTCCGGTCTTTTGCACTCACCAAAGCACCAAACCGGTAAACTAATCACTAACTTTATCGAATTAAGGAGAATTTAAGTGTTTTCAACGCAAATTCATAACAAGGCGGTTTGTTTTTTTTCCCTTATTGTTTGTATTCTATTAGCAATTGCGGTTTCTCCGGTTTCGGCGCGAACTCCGGCAGAAAAAATCTTTCCCGATTCCACCAAAGGCTTTCTGTCCATCCGCAACCTTAAAGAACTCGGCGAACAATGGAGTAAAACCCAAATCGGAATTTTGATGAACGATCCGATTATGGCAACGTTCAAAAAAGATTTGCGGGAACAACTCAACCGCCAAATGGAAGAAAATTTCGGACTCACACTGGACGGCATCGAACAACTTCCCTCCGGCGAAATTGCCGTCGGAATGATCGCAATCCCCAATCAAATTCCCGGTTATGTTTGTATCATGGATATTGTTGACCGCCGGAAAGAAACAGAAAATTATCTGAAAGAATTGACCGGCAAATTGACCCAAGCCGGCGTCAAACGGTCAACCGAACAATATAAAGAGCAGGAAATTGTTGTTTTTGCGTTCCCGGAACGTTCCCAACCCACCAAAACCGACAGTCCGAAACTCGATAGTCCGAAACTCGACAGCCCAAAACCTGAAAGTCCGAAAACCAAAATCCCCCAACCAACCACAGAATCAATTGACCGTTTTGCCTATTATTTTATCAAAGACAATTATCTTATTGTTTCCGACCGGAAAGAATTGCTCAAACTCATCGCCGACCAAATAGAAAATCCCGCCGGAAAATCATTAGCGGATGTCGAAGATTATCAGGCAACCCTGAAACGTTGTCTCGACGATATGCCGGAAAATTCCACTCCGCTTATTCATTGGTATATTGAACCGCTCAATTACGGAGAATCCATTCGCGTTCTGGTAAAAGGCTCTCTTGTCGAAAAACGCCGGAGCAAACCGTCCGTTTTTACAATTCTAAAACAACAGGGATTCGATGCGATTCGGGGAATCGGCGGGGTTGTGAGTATTAAGGCAGAGGACAAGGAAACCGTTTGCCGTGTTTTCGTGTACACGAAGAAACCCTATAAACTGGCAATGCAAATGTTCGTTTTTCCCGATGCGACCAATTTTACCCATCCCGATTGGATGCCTGCGGATTTAGCCCGTTGCACAATACTTTTTGTTGATCCGCTTGCTATTTTCGATCATTTCGGAAATTTATTTGATGCTTTGGTCATGCAGGGCGAAACCGGAGCCTGGAACGATATTATCAAAGGCATCGAAGTTGATCCGTATGGTCCGCAAATCAATATCCGTGAAGAAATTCTGGTCAATCTCGGTCAACGTGTTCTCGGTATGTCAAAATATTCCCTGCCGATTACGCCAACCAGCGAAAGTATTGTGGTTGCGGTCGAATTGAGAGACGGAAAAGATCAGAATATGATTAAGGCTTTGGAAAAACTTTTCGAGAATGATCAGGAAATGCAGCCGGTTAAACACCGGTCATATATTCTTTGGCAACGAGTTCCGGCGGAAGACGTGATTCAGCCTTTCAGCGGACCAAGCAATGTTCCAAGTCTTGTCGATACCGCTCCGACAACAGGTCCCAAAACAATTCCGGTTGCCGTAAACAATCAGGAAATTGATGCGCCGCCGGTTTTTCCCGATGGCGCCGTAACTGTCGCCAAAGGCTGTTTATTCGTTTCCACAAACGGCGATTATCTCAAAACAATTCTGGATCGGCTCGATTCCGAACAACAATCCACCGTTAAAAATGAACCGGAATATAAAGAAGTTGATAAAATTTTTGCCGGTATGGGAATGACGGACAAACCGCATTTTCTGCAATTCTTTTCACGAACGGATAAAACCTTGCAGCCGACTTACGAATTGGTGCGGCAGGGGAAAATGCCGCAATCGCAGGCAATTCTCGGTAAAATTATTAACGCTGTTTTCGTACCGGAAGACCAAGAGGGAATACGTCCGCAAACTTTTGACGGCAGGAATTTGCCGGAATTTGATAAAGTCAGCCAATATTTTGGACCTTTTGGGCTTTATGGAGTTTCTGAAGAGAACGGCTATTTTTTCAAGGGTTTTCTACTTGAAAAAAAGGACGAAGATAAAATCGGACCCAACCGGAAATTGGAAGAGAAAGTTCCCGAAAAGCTTTCCGAAAAAGTTCCCGAACCTTCCCCCGAAGAAAAAGCCGAAGAAATTCCCGCAGAAAAGGTTGAAGAGAAAAAAACCGAAGAAGATAAACCCGTACAACCCGCCGAACCGAAAAATGATGAGCCAATATCTTGAAACAACATATTCAATCCTGTTATAAATTGATCTTTTCAATTTTTGTCAACAGTTGCAAAGATGAAATTGGTTATAGATTATTTGGTTTATCTTTTAGTTCGGGTTTTATTTTGTGTGGTGCAGTCGCTCAGTTTGAAAACGGGTCATAGATTGGCTCGGAGTTTGGCGCGGTTGTTTACCGATTTGATTCCTGTCCGGCGTTCCTTGTTGCACAAAAATATTCAAACGGCATTTCCCGAAAAAACACAACAAGAAAGACGCCGGCTCATCTTGTTGATGTGGGAACATCTTTTTCTGATGGGTGTTGAAATTGCTCTGGCGAACCGGCAAATCCGTGATTTAAATTGGAGAAGCCATATTCAATTGATAGGAGCTTCACCTTTGCTGAGTTTGCTCCACCAAAACCGTCCCGTCATTCTGGTAACAGGTCATTTCGGCAATTTTGAAATCGGCGGATTTTCACTTGGTATTCTCACTTATCCTTCAAACTCTGTGGCTCGACCGTTGGACAATCCTTTTTTAGACCGGTTTATCAAAAATTTCCGTGAATCGACCGGTCAATTTCTTGTTTCCAAAAAAGGCGGTGCGCCGGACATTTTGCGGGTTCTTGAAAACAACGGTCTTATGGCGTTTTTGGCGGATCAATCTGCGGGTCCCAAAGGTTGTATGGTGGATTTTTTCGGCAAGCCTGCCTCAACTTTCAAAGCAATTGCCTTACTTTCGCTGCAATTCAATGCTCCGATTGTTGTTTGTTATTCTTTGCGGAAAGTGAATGGGGAGGGCGAATTTGAACCGATGAAATTTGCAATGCACGTAACGGGGATTCTTGATCCGCTTCATTTACCGTCTGACATTCGGAATGTGAAGGAAATCACTCAATGGTTTACGCTTAAACTGGAGGAGGGAATCCGTTGTCATCCTGAGCAATATTGGTGGTTACACCGCCGTTGGAAATAAAG
>JAITQV010000697.1 GCA_031288765.1 Planctomycetaceae bacterium | reverse complement strand
GACACACCGGTAAGACGAAATATTTTGTCGTCCACCGGAGAACTGAAAACACATCTTATATCGGACGGAGAATCAGGTTCCCTGTTATTTATGTACAACAAAATATTTTTGTTGTCAAGGCTCCACTCCATACGTTTTCGTAACGTCATGTATTTGAGAGCTGCCGTCAAACGTACAATTTTTTCCGAATCCATAACTAAACTCCGTTATTTATTTTTTTGAAACTTTTTAATATTTCAAATAATTGTTTTCAATTTTAGTAAGAAATTTACAATATTTACGTACTAACAAATTCCGATTCCGTATCTTGAATAAGTTCGTCAATAAACTGATAAACTTCATTGTCATCATTATATTGCTGCTGTCTAACTAATCGAAACAGACTTTGGAAGGAAGAATTATTTGATTCAAATTCAAGAGTTCCCTGTTTATCCAATATTTGTAATTTTACATCAATTCCGCCCAAATATTCTATTCCGATAAGACAAAAAATCTTTCCTTTAATTTCTGTTTTATATGTATATTGAATATTGGAATCAGCTTGTCTGCCATATCCCGCCGAATTTCCAAACAATGTCAATGATCCCCGTAACGGTATTAGCATTTGAGGAATTGCAACGAATTCTTTTTTTTCCAATTTCCATTTAATTTCGTCATTACTCGTCATTTCTGAGAGCTTCATTGACAGAAGAATCATTTTTTCAACGTTTGTATTCATAGTTAATCTCCGATTCGAGAATTGTAAAAAAATTCTCGATTATTAGGATTACTTTCTCAATACTGTACGAAAGCATTTTCAATTTATCTTTTAGTTGAGAAAAATCGTCATTTACAAGAAAGTCGTTACTTAAAATTTCCTCCGCATTTTTTGTAAGTTCTTTAAATGCTTTTGGGTGAATGATATTAGTACCTCCTCTTTTTTCAATCTCTTCACAATAAATTTTTATTGTATTGAGGTCTGAATTTATTTTATTAAGAATCTCATCTTTAATTCTTTTTATATTCTTTATCTGCCTATATTCATCAATATTTTCTTTAATATTGCGAAATTTATTATTGTATTCCGGCAATAAAGAAAACAAAATCCACTTATTTCGTTCTATTTTCAAAACGTTATCAACTCTTCCTATTATCCACCACGCACGGAGAGTAAAACCAACACCAATCAACCCCACCGCCAAACCAACAATACCGCACCAATCAGCGAAAGTTGTCAGCCAATGACTTTGAGCAAAAAGTAATAATTGAAATGAAATTGACATCATCACAAATTGCTGCGGTTATTGTTTTTGTTATTGCACGTTTATTACAGTCCTCCGCCGCCGGATTTTTCGAGTTGCATATTGAGGGCAAGACCGCGAATTTCATTTGTTAAAACGTCGAAACTGGCGGGAGTTCCGGCTTCCAACGTATTTTCGCCTTTGACCATTGATTCGTAAATTTTTGTCCGTCCTTCCACGTCGTCGCTTTTAACCGTCAGCAATTCCTGCAACGTATAAGCCGCGCCGTAAGCTTCGAGAGCCCAGACTTCCATTTCCCCGAATCGTTGACCGCCGAATCTTGCTTTTCCTCCCAACGGTTGCTGCGTAATAAGCGAGTAAGGACCGGTACTTCGGGCGTGGACTTTGTCGTCAACGAGATGATGCAATTTGAGCATATAAATGTAACCAACGGTTGTTTCCTGATCAAACGGTTCGCCGGTTCGTCCGTCGTAAAGCCGAACTTTTCCGTGCCGCGGCAAACCGGCTTTTTCAAGACAATCGTTAATATCTTGCTCCGAAGCACCGTCAAACACCGGCGTAATAGCTTGATAACCGAGTTTTGCCGCCGCCCAACCGAGATGTGTTTCAAGAATCTGACCGACATTCATACGGCTCGGAACACCAAGCGGGTTGAGCATAATTTCAATCGGTGTTCCGTCCGCCAAATACGGCATGTCTTCACGCGGAAGAATTTTGGCGATTACACCTTTGTTTCCGTGCCGACCTGCCATTTTATCGCCGACTGAAATCACCCGTTTCGCGGCAACATACACCTTGACCATTTGAAGAACACCGCGCCGAAGTTCATCACCGCGTTTCATCGAATTGACTTTGCGGTCTTTCGCATCAACCGCCGCTTCAATAGCGGGCCAATGTTTCCGATAAATTCGTTCCGCTTCTTCACGTTTCGGGTCGTCTTCATCGAAGTTGAGATGTTCAATTCGAAACAATTTCGGCTGTTCCGTTTCTTCCCGATCAATCGAATGTCCAAGAACTTTTTCCAAATCTGCAATCAACGGTTTAAACAAAATTTCAATTCGTTCATCTTCTTCCTTTTCAACACGGCGGACTTCCGCATCAAACGCTTTTCGTTCATCTTCCGAAAGACTCATCCGGCAGGAAAATTTTTGAGTACCGATCACAATTCCTTCAACACCGGAAGGCACTTCGAGAGATTCGTTTTTAACATCTTCTCCGGCACGACCGAAAATCGCATGAAGCAATTTTTCTTCCGGCGTGAGTTCGGTTTTCGATTTGGGAGTTACTTTTCCGACTAAAATATCGCCGGGGCGCACATAAGTCCCAACACGAACAATTCCGGTTTCGTCGAGATTCCGCAACGCTTTTTCACCGACATTCGGAATATCGTCCGTAAATTCTTCACGTCCGAGTTTGGTATCGCGGATTTCCACATCAAACTCTTCAATATGAATTGACGTGTAAGTATCCTTTTTAACCAAGTCCTCGCTAATGATGATAGCATCTTCAAAGTTGAAGCCGTCCCACGCCATAAATGCAACAAGAACATTACGTCCGAGACAAAGTTCACCATGATACATACTTGCGCCGTCAGCAATAATCTGACCGGTTTTAATTGTTTCATTAGGTTTAACAATCGGGACTTGATTTTGACAAGTTCGTTCGTTAAGCCCGACAAATTTCCGAAGCACATATTCGTCTGTTCCGGTTCCGTAGTCAATGATAATACGTTGCGAATCAACATAACTTACTTTTCCGCCGTGTTTGGCGTGAATCAGAAGACTGGAATTGAATGCGGCGCGTCCTTCCAATCCCGTAGCAACAAGCGGCGGTTCGGAAATCAAAAGCGGAACCGCTTGCCGTTGCATGTTTGAACCCATTAAAGCACGGTTGGCGTCGTCGTGTTCGAGGAACGGAATCAAACCGGCGGAAACTCCAATCATCTGGCTTGGCGAAACGTCAATATATTCAACATCTTCGACAGGAACAGGATCATAATCGCCGCGATAACGAACAATAACCGTTTCTGAAATTTCGTCGGGAATAATTTGTCCGTTTTCGATTTTGATGTCAGCCGGAGCGAGTTTTGCTTCGTGTTCTTCATCAGCGCGAAGCCAATCAATTTTGTTGGTCAATTTCCCGTTTTCCAATTTCCGGTACGGCGAAACAAGAAATCCGAACTCATCAACGGCTGCATAAATACTGAGACTGGAAATAAGACCGATATTTGTACCTTCCGGCGTTTCAATCGGACAAATCCGTCCGTAATGGGAAGAGTGAACATCACGAACATCAAAACCTGCCCGTTTCCGGTTCAAACCGCCGGGACCAAGAGCCGAAAGCCGCCGTTCATGGGTCAACATCGACAACGGATTGGTTTGGTCAACAACCTGCGAAAGTTCACCGCGACCAAAGAAATATTCTATTGCGGCGGAAATACTTTTTTGATTGATAACTTGACGCGGCGTGATTTCTTCATTGCCGCGTGAAGCGAGGCGTTCCTGAACTGTGCGGCGGAGTTTGAGAAAACCTTTCCGTAACTCTTCACCCGCCAACTCATCAATTGTCCGAAGACGCCGATTACCAAGATGGTCTATGTCATCCACCTCAACACTGCGGTCGCCGCCCCAAAGCCGGTTCAAATATTTAACCGCTTCGATAATATCCTCCGCTTTGAGAGTCATCTCATCCAACGGAATATCAATACCGAGTTTCCGGTTGATACGAAAACGACCAACCCGACCAAGCCGATAACGGTTTGTATCAAAAAATTTGTCGTAAAACAATTCCCGTGCTTTATCCATTTGCGGCGGGTTTCCCGGTCGAAGACGCATGTAAATTTTGGCTAACGCTTCTTCATGCGAACTGGTTTTATCTTCGGCAAGCGAATTGAGCAACAATTTATTCCTTTGCTCTTCGATAACTTCAATCTTTTTAACTCCCGAACTAAGAATTTCGAGTGCTTTGCTTTCCGTAATCGGTTCTCCGGTTTCAACAATAATCTGCCCAGCCCGTTCCGAACCCGACGGATAAACAATATCATGAACCGCAACTTTTCCGCGAAACGGCGCGGTGTACACGCTAAAATCGGTAAACGGCGGATCATCTTGAGGATTTTCCGATTGAGGAGATTCTGTTGCGGTTTGTGCTTCGGTAACTTCGGGAGTTGCCGCAACCGCTTCATTTTTGGCAGCCTTTGCTTTTTTTGACTTGGACGCTTTGGTTTGGGCTGCAGCTTTTGGGGGAACGGGAAGACCGAGTTTTCTGGTTTCGATTTTAAGTGTTTCCGTTTGATAAAACGCCTTCATTAGTTGCGAATTTGTTCCGTATTTATCCGACATTGCACGGAGAAACATCATAATCGGAAGTTTACTGCTCTGGTCAATTTTAGCGGAGATCGTTTCTTTCTTTGTCATGTTCAATTCGATCCAACTTCCGCGTTCGGGAATAACACGGCAACTGAATGTCCGGCGATCTCCGTCCATTTCCGAGACAAAATCAATACCGGGACTTCGGTGAAGTTGGCTCACAACGACACGTTCTGCGCCGTTGATGATAAACTCACCGCCGCCGAGCATGATGGGAATGTCGCCCAGATAAACATCTTCTTCGTGTGTCCCGTTCTCTTTAACAAGCCGCAAACGGACTTTGAAGGGTTTGCCGTAAGTCAAACGCAGTTGGCGGCATTCGTCGGGTTCATAACGGGGTTTTTCGAGTTCGTAATATCGATATTCCAAACGAATTGACTTATCAAATGTTTCGATTGGAAATATCTCACGCAATACGGATTCAAGTCCGACATTTTCCCGTTTTAACGGAGGAACGTCTTCCTGCAAAAACCGGCGGTAACTCTGCGTCTGAAGAATTGTCAGATCAGGAATGTCATAAGTCGAGTTCTGCGCTCCGAATTTGTGGACTTCGTGGAAATGGATACGGCTTTGTGAAGGTGTTGCCATAATAGTTATGATCAAAAAAGTTATCGAAAACTAAAAGGAATTAACAAACTTTGTGAAATTTCATAATAAACAATTCCCAAACTTGGGATTATTTATTATTTTACCGGAACAAGATATTTTTATTGTGTTGTACATTTCGCAATCACATTAAATTACAAATGTATCCAAACTTGGATTAAACATGATGTCGGATTATTTTATTCGGTTAGCAACATCAGGAAGTTTTTTATTAAACTTCCATGAAGAAAAAGAGTTACGAAACGACAATGTCCGCCGATCAGATGACATTCACACGGGAGGAGGGGCATTGTTTTGCCTTTCATCTGCGTAATCTTTCGAGGGGAATAAAAGAAAAATTTAAAAAACCGAATAACTATTATAATTATAATATGTCAAGTTATCTTAAAAAGGGGGGACACCGCAAAAAAGATACCAAATCGGAAAAAAATAACAACGACCAGCAAACCGTGATAAACGTACTCAGTTCCGCTCAAATCACTTGTTGCCGGTCATTTGTCCTCTGTCATTATTAAAATAAAGTATTGATTTTATTTAATACTGACTTTTGCTCCGTTTTCTTCGAGCTCTTTTTTCAGTTTTTCGGCTTCTTCTTTGGAGATACCGGATTTAATCTTGGTCGGAGCACTTTCAACCAATGCTTTTGAATCCGCCAAACCGCCGCCGGTTGCGTTTTTAACAACCTTAATAACGGGAACCTTTTTGTCTGCCGCAAAACTTTCAAGTACGACATCAAATTCGGTTTTTTCTTCCGGCTTTTCGGCACTGCCGCCTTCGCCGCCGCCTGCCGGAGCCGCCATAACAACCGCACCGCCCGCAGCCGGTTCAATACCGTGAACGTCTTTCAAATAGTCGCTCAGTTCTTTGGCGTCTTTTAAGGTCAAAGCAACAATTTTGTCGCCTAATTCTTTAATTGCCGCCGAAAATTCTCTGGTTTCACTCATAGGAATGTTTCCTTTCTCGTTTGTTGCGTTTGGAAAACGCATAAAATGATAGTTAATCTTGTAATGGTTCAACTTCAAACGAATTACCGGATTTCACACTAAAACGGCATCGCAAAGATTCGAAAAAATTAAATTCATCACAAGGAAATATTTTTGTTTTGTTACTACTAAGCAGACGGTTCATTGTTACATTACAAAGTGTACAGTACAATGATTGTCTGTTTTAGGTGTCGATTAATTTTATTGGGGTTCGTTGGAAGGTTCTTTGGGTTCGGTGTCATTGCCGTCTTTTTCGGCAAGTTTAACAATCTGGCTTGCCAAAGCACCGCCGATAGCGATAAATTGACCGGAAAGTTTGGCACCGATGCCGACGATTTGACCGAGCAACATCGAAATTTGTTCTTCACGGGTGGGCCATTTACTAACTTCAACCGCCTGTTCCGGTCCTAACGCCTCACCGTCCAAAACTGCTCCTTTAATTTCAAAACCTTGCAGGGTTTTATCTTTCGTCAGTTTTACCAATTCTTTGGCTAACGAAACGACGTCCGAAGAACCCCAGCAAAGAGCATAAGAACCGGTCATTTTCTGAAAGGCGGCGGCGAGCGGAGTTCCTTCGGCGGCACGCCGTGCCAGACTGTTCTTAATAACCATCAGGCTAATCCCTTTCGACGCAAGATTAGCCCGAAGATCCTTATTCTTATTCGCATCAATTCCGGTCAAACCGACCAAAATCAGGTATTGCGTATCTTCAAGCCGTTTGGCAACGGTGTCTGTAATTAATTGTTTGACAAACTTACTCATTTTTGGCGATGGGTTGTAGTATCAAGATTGTGCTTTTGAAATGAAAACCTTAATACCGCAAAATAATTAGGAATGAAATACTATTATACAAATCTCAAAAGACGAATTTATTGGGCGGTTACGAATTGCAGCGGTTACAAACAATAAAACAAAACCGCCGTACCGTTTAACCGACAACACGAACTCCCGGCGACATTGTTGCGGAAAGAGTAATACTTTTAACATAAACTCCTTTAACAGCCGCAGGTTTGAGATTATGGATATATTGCAGGAAGGCGTTAATATTTTCGACAAGTTGATTTTTATCGAATTTAATTTTGCCGACAATTGCGTGAATGATACCGGCTTTATCATTTCGGAATTCGACTTTACCGGCTTTATATTCTTTAATTGTTTTGGCAACATCCATCGTAACTGTTCCGGCTCGCGGAGAAGGCATTAAACCGCGGGGACCAAGCACTTTACCGAGAGGACCGACAAGTCCCATCATATCGGGAGTTGCAATACAGACATCGAAATCCGTCCAACCTTCTTTGATTTTGGCGACAAGATCGGTATCGCCGACCGTATCGGCGTTGTTGTTGCGGGCTTCTTCGGCTTTATCGCCTTTGGCAATAACACAAACACGGAGCGATTTACCAATACCGTGCGGAAGAACAATAGAACCGCGAACAAGTTGGTCTGCCTGTTTGGGATCGATACCCAGCCGAACAGCAATTTCCACACTTTGGTTGAATTTCAAATCATCGAACTGCTTCAACAAATCAACAGCATCCGCTAAGGGAAGCGGAACATCCTGTTTAATTTTTTTAATATCATTCCGATAACGTTTTGAATGTTTTGACATAATCAATACCGGTTAAGGTTTCGGTCACTAATGAGGATTACCGGCAATCGGCAACTCTCTCCCGTTTTAATAAGCTTTATAAACAATGTTAGTAATAAACAGACGATACACGGATTCGCAAAATCTTTTTACTTTGTTCGGCAAAATTTTATTTCACAGATTTTAGTGAAAAATTTTATCTTGTCAAATAGGGGGGTATAAATTTAATTTTTTCTTATCTTTTGATTTCCTACCCAAACACAAAAACAACCTAAAAAATTGGCAATCACAAGGTAGGCAATCGCTTGCTTGCCGATAGGCAACCGAAACAACCAACACAACATAAATTCATTGTCGGCTATCGCCGACGCAACCGCTGCGGCGAGCGGTTGCCTACTTTGAGAGATTCCGATTCGTAGGTTATGTTTCGCTCTACGGTTTTGCACATCACACAACTCTTGCGGAATTATGAGGAAAAATATAAAATTCATTGAAAATTACCAATTAACCTTTTAATCCAATGAAACAACCATGTTAAAGACCTTGAAAACAACCGTAACTTTTGCCTTTGTGTTTATTTTGGGCGTAGGAATACTCAGCAACCTTTGTTGTAAACCGTCCGCTGTTGTTCGTAAAAGTGAGGACTCTGTTGTTGCATCGCATATTCTCAATGGGCATAGCAACATCTTGTGGTCTGCCGTTTTTTCCCCCGATGGTAAGAAAGTGGTTACGGCAAGTTATGACCATACCGCCCGAATTTGGAATGCGGAAACGGGAAGAGAATTAGTCCAACTCAAAGGACATACCGATTTTGTGCGTTCTGCCTTCTTTTCACCCGACGGCAAGAAGGTGATTACAGCATGTTCCGACCATACCGCCCGAATTTGGGATACGGAATCGGGAAATGAATTGTTCCAACTCACCGGACATACCCATATTGTACATTCTGCCGCCTTTTCTCCCGACAACAAGAATGTGATTACGGCAAGTGATGACCATACCGCCCGAATTGGGGACGCGGAAACAGGGGATGAATTAGTTCAACTCAACGGACATACCGGCAAGGTATTTTCTGCCTTCTTTTCCCCCGACAGCAAGAAGGTGATTACGGCAAGTTTTGATAAAACCGCCCGAATTTGGGACGCGGAAACAGGAAAAGAATTAGTCCAACTTACCGGACATACTGATTTTGTGCGTACTGCCTTCTTTTCTCCCGACGGCAGGAAAGTGATTACGGCAAGTCCCGACAAAACCGCCCGAATTTGGGATGTGGAAACGGGAAGGGAATTACTCAAACTCAACGGGCATACCGACGGTGTGTCATTTGCCTCGTTTTCTCCC
>JAITQV010000671.1 GCA_031288765.1 Planctomycetaceae bacterium | reverse complement strand
TTTTTTTCATAGTTTTTAGAAAAATAGTTGACAAATTCGCAAAAATTATTCTTCCCAGATTAAGCATTTTATCAAAATACCCAAAAAAGATGTGTAGATACTTTTGGGTGAGAACGGGGGGCTATTTTTTTCCAAAAAATTATTTTTTTAAAAAATATTTCTTTTGCTTTTTATGTTAAAATGGGTAAAATGAAAAAGAGTCCCTCCCTTAGCAAAAGACACAAAGGGAGGGCAATTTGTGAAGTAGCGATGGAAAACCGACCATGAGTAATCGAATTTTCCCTTCACAGTGCCCCCTCTGGGGCTCGAACCCAGAACCTACGGATTAAGAGTCCGTTGCTCTACCAACTGAGCTAAAGGGGCTGCGTGTTGTTTTTTGTTTTGATAACATCCGCCCGATGTCAATTTCCAACATCAATTCACGTAGTTTAACATAGATTAATAAAAAAGGAAGTGGGAAACACGGAAAACCTCAAGAAAATCGGATTGTTCTATTGAGATATTACAAGAAATCAGACAAGTTTGTTGGCAATTGCTGATTCCGGCTCACATTGTTATTAACGAGTTATCAATGGGTTATCAACGAATATCTGATCAACTCTTGTATTGTCCCTGAAATTACGTATAATTCCGGTTTTGAATTAACAATTGGAATTTTCAGTGTTTCTATGAAAATTTTATTGACGAACGACGACGGAATTTATGCGCCTGGTTTGGCGGCAATGGAACACGCATTGCGGCAATTAGGCGAAGTTTATGTTGTGGCACCTTCTAAGGAGCAGAGCGGTGTTTCTCATTCGATTACATTTTTAACACCTTTGATGCTCAAAAAAGTGTTTGTTGATAATAGGCATTGGGGTTGGACGGTGGACGGAAGCCCGGCGGATTGTGTTAAATTAGGTATATCGGAAATTGTTCCGGATCGTCCGGATTTAGTTGTCAGCGGCATCAACGGCGGTTTGAACGCCGGAATCAACATCATTTATTCCGGTACAGTAGCGGCGGCAGTCGAAGGTGTTTTTTATGGAATTACCAGTATTGCCGTTTCTTTGGAATACGATGAGAATGAACCGTTTCATCAGGCGGCGGAGTGGGCGGTGGACGTGATTAGAAAGATTCTTGAGAAAAAAGATCGGGAACCGAGACTTTACAATATTAACATTCCTTTGTCGGCACTTCGGCAGAACAGAGCCGAGACTAGAATTGTCGGTATGGATGTTGCGCAGTATTGGGAATCGTTTGAACGGCGAACCGATCCGTTGGGACGTTTTTATTATTGGTTGACTGGGCGTCCCGACTCGCGGCAACCTAAACCGGTAAAACCTGTTGAGATGACGGATATGACGGCTCTTATTCAGGGGTTTATTGCGGTAACGCCTCTGAATTATGATATGACTCACCAATCGCAACTTGCCATCATGGAACAGTGGGACTTGAATCCTGAAAACAAGAAAGCCGGCGGTGACAAACCCGCACGTACCGGACCAACTATTCGAACAACAATGAAAAATTAATTTACGGATTGGTGTGATTGTTAAAAACACCGTCTTTATTCCGTCCTTTGTTGAATTATTTGGTTTTTGGAGGTTTTTGAAATAAATCTGTATCTATTCACTTGTTTGCATTTTTTGGTAGAGTTGGCAATTTTTTTGTTTTTAGTAGTTGTTACAGGGCGTTCACCATTTCTTCGGTCACTTTATATTTTCGTTGTTGCAAGGTCTTGAAAATACTCGTTAAGATCGCTTGAGTTTGGGCGCCTTGTTCACTCCGGTTGCAGTAACTGTTTTTACGCATCACTACAGTGTCTCGTATTTAGCGTTCCGAAAAATTATTGTTCAGCGGAACTTCGCGATGATACAAAAAGACAAACAAACTTGCCCGATATTTCACCAACCGTTTCGCGTCCTTGTTGTTCCACACCTTTTGAACGAGTTTATCCAACCGCTTTTCAATACAACTTCGTAACGATTCATACTTTGTCGGTTCTATCGAATCCAATTGTCCGCGTAACCGTAACGCATCCCTCAATAAACGTTTGTATCTATTAGACCTTTTCTCCAATTTTTTTGTTGTGCCAATTCGTAGTTGTGATAGCGCAGACGAGCGTCGTGCGAATATTGTGTCTATTCCGCCGATTCCGGTATTTGTCGGAACGTTTTAATTGTTCGGTTGACGTGTTCAATCGCAACACGCTCTCGTGCCAATCGTCGATTATACGACTTCTCCAATTCCAGTAACTCTCCGCCTCTGGGTTTCTTAATGGGTATCCTGCTGTTGGTGTGTAAATCTTCGATACCTTGATAGCCGCTGTCGACTTTTAACAAAATATCGTCCCCAATACTATCACCAATATCGTCTTTGAACAGTTGAAAATCATGAACCCACCCATCCGCCTGAGCAAGACAAATAATCGTCAACGTCACAAGACAGATAACCAACTGGGTTTTAATCGTATGTTGTCCTTTCTTGCCGCTATACCAATCTTTTTGTTTTTTTGGGACGTTCAATCGGATGTTCGGTCACATCCACAGCGACTGTTTTATGCGGCGAATCAGGATTTTGAAGGACTTTTTTACCTTGCAGACGAAAATTGGTAACTGTCTATTTAAATTTTGAGAAATAGGGTAATTAGTTTCAGTAGATTTTAAGTTTTTGAAGAAAAATTACATATTTAATTGATTTAACTTGTTTAACAATAAGAAGTTATGACGGTTTATAATAATTTTAAACAAAAGCGAAATGGATGATTTAATTCTTAAAATACTTTTTTGCATTTGTACCAACAATTTTGGAAATTGAAGGGTTTTGTCACAATAATATGAATAAAATTATATATTATCATTTTGTTGGCAATGGAGAGACTCGTTTTCATTTTCTGCGGAAATTGCTGTTTTTCAGGTATCTTGCGCAGAAAACAAAAATATCGAAACTATAAAATTTGTGCCTAAAATAATAGTAAATGAAACGAATTACTCAATTTCCCCCAATTTAAATAGACAGTTACGAATAAACGTTAAATTTACGG
>JAITQV010000645.1 GCA_031288765.1 Planctomycetaceae bacterium | reverse complement strand
AACAGAACAAAAAACAAGGTAATTATGGTTTGGAGGCTGTTTCGCCGCCGTTCATACTTCCTAATTCCGACCAAAGACCGTATGAAAACGGCGGCGCTGCCAGACCGGAATCAAGATCGTAGTTCCGTGCAACAAGATTAGCGACCGTATCCGCTGCCAGATGTAAATTTGCAACATGAATGGTTTCGCTGATAAAGCTAACGGAACCATCTAAAAATGAAACATTAACACCGCCGGAATGATTACTGGTGGCGCTTACCGTACCATCATTATAATTAGTGGTATAACAACATGATGGAGAATTGGGAGATAATAGCGTGTGAAATGCGGTTATTGGATGCATACTGTCAAAAGCCCGCATTCCTTGTGCGTGTGTGCCATAGTGGATTACTTGATTGGGATCAAGGTATTCTCCGCCGGCACCTTTCAAGTTCAAACAATTCTGCGGAGGGTTCCAGTATCCGGCACCATCGGTTATTCTGGCGGTACGCCGTTTGTAATTTCCTCCGGCATCTGTTGCACTTAATGCGTCATTGATCAGATGTTCCGAATGCATCACCGTATTCGATGTACCATCCGTAACGCTTGAAAAACCACGCGGACGTCCCCCTGATTCAAGCCAAGAACGCGTATGAAATGATACATTATCAACACCACCATAAAGGCAAATAAAACCAGGTAGATCAGCCATACTTCCGGCATAACTCGCCTTAATATTTCCATTTTCATAACCATTGGGATCCCACACGGTTGATTCGCTGTCTGACGGACAAAGCAATGTGGCAATGGGACGGATTGATTGACCATTATCACCCAAAACGCATCCAAGACCGGAAGTGATACAAGCATCGTACATGGCTTGTTGTTCGATAAACGGCAGAAGCACAAAAAAATGGTTTCGCTGAGTGTCCTCTTTTGCTAAAGGATCAGCCGCTTGGGCGGGAAACCTATTGTGAGTGTCATGAAAATTGTGAACACTCAAAGAGATTTGTTTCAATTTGTTGGTACAACTCATTCGGCGGGCGGCTTCGCGTGCAGCTTGCACGGCAGGTAACAACAACGCAATTAACACTCCGATAATCGCAATGACCACAAGAAGTTCGACCAATGTAAAGCCGAACAGGGAAGAACGGGAAAGAGTTGAGTGTTTAGTAGAAAAGAGTTGGGAAAACCAACACGTTGTGTCTTCCTTTTTTACCCTTCTACCTAATCCTGCCCCCCCCCCCCTGGTTTACCAGGCTTTCCCATTTTAACATTGGAATTTTCTCAAAAAAATTCCACAAAAATTTTCCCAAAACCACAAACACACATCTAACAAAATTTTCCATTGTAAATCTCCTTTTGATATTACAAGGTTGATATTGAATTTCCCTTGCAACCGTTCACCAAAAAACGCATGGCAAAAACAAAACCGGTTGCAAATTCAATAACACCCATTGTAACCCGACACCCAAAAATCTACAAGGGGGAATATCGACTATTTTCAAATTTTCTTCAAAACTGGTTCCGATTTTTCTATTTTTCCCAAAAGTTTGCCAACAAAAGGTAGGCAACCGTTGGGTGAAAGCCCCTCGCCAAGCGGTTGTGTCGGCGATAGCCGACCTTCGGATATGTGGTAGGGGCGAAAAATCTTTCGCCCCTACAATGCGATGGTGTGGGTGAAAACCCTTCGGCGAGCGGTTGCCTACCTTTTGATTTTCTGCCACAACGACAATAATTCCGCTTGCGACACTATCCACTATCAACTATTAACTATCAACTAATATATTCCCCTTATATTCCTCTGATTAAAGATAAAAATTTTTCCGCTTTGGCTTCGTCGGTAAGTTCATTAGAAGCAATACGAATGTTTTCTCCTAACTTCTTCTGCGAAACCATAGATGAAAAATAATTTAACTTCGTACAAAGTAAATCCTTGATTAACGTTTCCATTTTATGAACATCATGTATCGTTTGAAATCCGTACTTTTCGGTTTCCTTTACAAAATCAGTTTGCGTGGGAGCCGGATTTAACGACCAAAATCCCTGAATCACTCCGGTACTCTTAAGAAAATCAACCTTGTGACTGTAATTCTTTGTGATAGGACTGTTGCCCAATACAATAATCGGTATTTTGGTTGATTCAATTCCCGAAACACGAATGTTTATCGATTTGCCGATTGCTTTCAGCATTGCATCGGAACGAAGCAACGACGGAGTCCCTTTGTGCGTTTTATAATCTCCGATAAAATCCACCGAATTCCGTACCGTATATTTGTAATTTGAAACAATACTCATCTTTATCTCAAAAATAAGTTTCACATTTTGAGCACACTGAAGCTTCGAATCCGTAGTGCAAAAGGCTAAATCCGCTTCCGATCTTTTGTGAAGCCCAATATTGGGACATTCAACAGTATTCACCGCAAACAATTTAAGTTTTCTTGCTATCGGTTCAAGAAGATTTTTAACCCATGTTTCGGTAAAACTGCCGATTAAAGCATTGCGGGCTTGGAGTATTTGACCTTCCGTGCCGTAACCCTTCGGAACATAAACAAATTTGCCCGCTTCCAAACTATAAAAAAGCTTCTCCGGTGTGGCAAAACGCCCAATCGCATCCATGAAAAACTGCTTCTCAGTTTCATTATTCCATAAATTCATAGCTTTTAGTCTAATAATTATTATCTATTGTTGTACTTTCCAATAAATTAACAAATTGTCAATTTATTTATCGGATAGTTTCTGTTGTTAAAGGTACAATAACGGAACAATGTCATTGATATGATCGGACATTCCGCAACGCCCAACCACACCAACACATCATTCTCGTCAACGAAACAGGAATTACAGCAGGAATTGCAGCAACCGCTTAAAACCACACAATAATTGCCGTTTTCCCAAAAAGATAAGTCTTAAAATTGTTGTGTGTCTTTTTGTTTATCTTCTACTCCGATAGTATGAATAAGAAAATTAAAGGAGTATCGAATAGCTTTTATCTTTTAAATGCACAACGACGGAACAAAGTAATTAAAAGGATCAGATATTTTTGTAGCGTCAAATTATGCCAACACGTCATTCACTTCAACAAAGCGGGAATTATAGCAATTTCTTAAATTCACACAAGAGTTGCCGGTTCCCCAAAAAAGATAAGTTTCTAAATACACAATGACGGAATAATATAATTAAAATGATCAGGCATTTCCTTAGCAGCCAATCACCAACTCATCATTCTCATCAACAAAGCGGGAATTATAACAACTTCTTAAAATCACGCAAGAGCGATCATTGTCCCAACTTGGAATTACCAAGGAATTTCCATCATTCCGACAATTTGATCGGCAATGTTTTCGATTTGTTGTTGTTCCATAGTCAGTTCGGATTGTCCGTATTCCGCCACCAAATATCCCGCCGCAGACGCACGACCCGAACCGTCATGCCAAGGAATCGTGTCAAATTGCCGTAAATCGTTGTTCCGGCGGTCACGCCATTTGATTTGGATATTTAACGTTCCCTGAATTTCACGCGGATCACTGTAATTATTGACAATCGTAACACCTTTATTTTGGCTGATAATTTGCCCTTCCAAAATACTGTCGGCTGTCGGACGGCTAATCACTTTGTAAGGCGACCGGCTTTCGATGCGTTTGCAAACCGTTTCGGTAAGCCGTTCCGCAAGATCACGGTTAAAACTATCCGACTGGAATACCGGAACATAAACCGTTTGAACATCCTGCCCAAATAACGACTTCGTTCCAACCTTATAACCAAGTCCAATACATCCCGTCAATAAAACACTCAAAACTAAAAAAAATACAGTCCGCAGATTACGCAAATTTTCCGT
>JAITQV010000647.1 GCA_031288765.1 Planctomycetaceae bacterium | reverse complement strand
GTTTGTTTACCACTTTTTACACAGGAGATTTTACAATGTTAAAACTATTTTTAAATTTCGGATTGTTTGTTTACCGCTTTTACAAAGGAGATTTTACAATGTTGAAACTATTTGTTAATTTTTGTTTGATTTTTTGTTTTGGAAATATGCTTTTGGCTCAGGAAGAACCAAAAACTTACAATCCAAACGCAACCGCAGAATCGTTGAGGTTAACACCATTTGTTACACCGGACGATTTAAAGAGTGAATTTGCAAAACCCGGTACGGAAAATCGTCCTTGGGTTTATTGGTTTTGGAATAACGGGAACCTGACCAAAGAAGGAATTACCGCCGACCTCGAAGCAATGGCAAACACCGGAATTGGCGGTGTTCTGATTATGGAAGTCGGACAAGGTGCGCCGGCAGGTCCTGTCGATTTTTTGAGCGATCAGTGGCGCGAATTGTTTCATTTTATGATTAAAGAAGCAAATCGTTGCGGAATTGAAGTCAATATGAATAACGATGCCGGTTGGAACGGCAGCGGCGGAAAATGGATAAAACCTGAACACGGAATGCAAATTCTGACATGGACAGAAACAAATTTAACCGAACAAAAATCAGAAAAAATCATTCTTCCCGAACCGCCTAAAAAACATAATTATTATCGTGACATCGCCGTTTTTGCCTTCCCAACCCCAATTGATAACGCAGCGAAAAAGAATATTGATCCCAACAGCAATCGCCGCGTAACACCGGATAACACGGCAATTGTTGCACAAAAAGAGATAATAGACCTGACCGGAAAATTAGCAGAGGACGGAACACTTGATTGGAATGTTCCTGCCGGAAACTGGACAATTTTACGGATCGGTCATACTTGTAAGGGACACATGGTTGGTCCCGCTCCGACAAGCGGTGCCGGTCTTGAATGTGATAAACTTTCGGTCGAAGCATCCGAAGAAGCTTTTAACGGACAAATGGGAAAATTGATCGCCGACAATAAAACATTCGCCGGAACCGGAAAAACCTTGATGTCAACCCATATCGACAGTTGGGAAAACGGTTCGCAAAATTGGACTCCAAAAATGCGCAACGAATTTCAACAACGCCGGAATTATGACCTTTGGAAATTTCTGCCGGTTTTTGTCGGTTACATTATTGATTCAACGGAAATAACAGATCGGTTTTTGTGGGATTTTCGCCGAACTGTTTCGGAAATGTGTTTGGATAATTACGCTGCAACATTTAAAAGGCTTGCAAATCAACACGGTTTGAAACTTTCGATTGAGGCGTATGATCTGGCTCCGTGTGATTTTTTGCAATATGCGGGAATTTGCGACGAACCAATGGGTGAATTTTGGTGCGGTGTAGGTTGGGAGACTGCTGGATCACGACTCTATGAATGTCGCGGTATGGCTTCGGCAGGACATATTTATGGTAAAAAAATTATTGGAGCCGAAGCATTTACCGCAACAAATACTGAACGTTGGCTACAACATCCCGGCTCAATAAAATCACTCGGCGACAGAGCGTTTGCGGAAGGAATTAACCGTTTCGTTTTTCACCGCTATTCGTTTCAACCTTGGCGCAACATTAAACCCGGTTTGATGATGGGACCTTGGGGAATTCATTACGAACGGACACAAACATGGTGGCATTTAACACCGGCATGGCATGAATATTTGTCACGCTGCCAATTCATGTTACGTCAAGGTGATTTTGTTGCTGATATTGTTTATGTCGAAGCGGAAGATTCTCCGCAACATTACATCAATCATCCGCGAAACGGTTATCAATGGGATCAATGCGGTACGCACGCCGTACTTCAAATGTCCGTAAAAAACGGGAAATTAATGTTGCCAAGCGGAGCAAGTTACGAAATCCTCGTTTTACCAAACTCGAAACATATAACGTCGGAACTCTTGAAAAAGGCAATAGAATTGGTCAAAGACGGCGCAACGATTATCGGTAATCGATCCAACAGTGCATTAGGATTAACAAATTATCCCCAAAATAATCAATTGGTTAAAGAACTTGCCGATGAACTTTGGGGAAATTCCAACGAAGAAACCGGTGAACGGAATTTGGGTAACGGCAAAATTATTTGGGGTAAATTACCCGAAATAGTTCTCCGTGAAAGAGGAATCAGTCCCGATTTCCGTACAAATAGGCAATTGAGACAAATTCATCGTCGGACGGCAAATGCGGATTTGTATTTTGTTGCGAATCCGTCTGATCAAAACGTGTTGGCACGAATTTCATGCCGCACAACCGGTAAACCGGAACTCTGGAATCCTGAAACAGGAAAAACAATACCGGCTCCAATTTATCATACGGAAAACGGCGTAACATCGTTAGTGTTACCATTTGAGCCGTCGCAATCCATGTTTGTTGTTTTTACGCAACAAAATCAGCCGGATACAAATGATCCGATTGTTGCAATTTCTCATAACGGTACGGTTATTGACGATTTGACAATTCCATTCGGAACGATTGAAAATGTCCCGAAAATAAAACTCCTTAATGCCCAATACGGTCCGCCAAATGATGCGAAAAGAACAATTGATGTACGTGAATTAATACAACAAATATTGGATACCGGTGAAACAGGTTTTACTGTCGCTCGTCTTGCACATGATTTTGATCCGGCTTACGGAGTTTTGAAAACACTCAATGTTGAGTATGAGTTGAACGGCAAAACCGGTAAATGGAGCGGAAATGATAAGAGTATTGTCAATGTTATCAACTTTGGAACAAGTGATTCACAGTATTTCAAAATTGACACGGAAAATGGAAAATCCGGTCTGATTTTCTGTAATAGCGGACATTATGAACTGAAAACAGCTTCCGGGAAAAAAATCATGAAAAATGTTACGATTCGTGAACCGTTTGAAATTGACGGTTCATGGACGGTTCAATTTCCGATTAAAGGAACAATAAAAGAAATAACTTTCGACAAATTAATCTCGTGGAGTGATTCGCCCGATGAAGCAATCAAATATTTTAGCGGTACTGCAATTTATCGGAAAACATTTAATGTTCCGAAAGATTTCTTGAAACAAGATCAACGTGTTTTCCTTGATCTTGGGCAGGTTAATGAAATTGCTGTTGCGAAAGTCAATGGTAAGGAATTAGGAGTTCTTTGGACATTGACTAAGACTGTTGACATTACCGGTATATTGAAACAGGAAGAAGAAAATGTTCTGGAAATTCAGGTAACGAATCTTTGGTGTAACCGATTGATTGGCGATGCCCATTTACCTCAGGACAAAGAACGTCAGCCAGACGGAACATTATCCGCATGGCCCGAATGGTTACAAAAAGATCAACCCGATCCTTTGGGGCGTGAAACGTTTTGTATGTGGAATCTCTGGAACAAAGACGACGCCTTACAACCATCCGGTTTACTCGGTCCCGTAAAAATAGTTATAGCATATTAACTTCTTTATTGATTGTTTCATATTTCGGTTAAATGTTAGCGCGAATGTTTGGATTCTATTTGCTTCGAGACATTCGGCTAACATTATTGTTGCATCAGAAATGGCAACTGTTCATTTTAATGGTCAAGTAGGTGGCGTGGGTAAAAACCATTCGGCATAGTGATCCGGTGTAACACCGCCGTATTGTTTTCGACGCGCATCTGCATACGGAGGACTGGTTACAATGAAATCAATACAATCCGGCGGGAGCTGTTGCAACAATTCACGGCAATCACCTTCAAGAATTTGAATCGGTTCGGTATCTTTTAATATTATCATAAA
>JAITQV010000630.1 GCA_031288765.1 Planctomycetaceae bacterium | reverse complement strand
TATCCGCCGCTCCGATTCCGATGTATCTCGGAACATCAGACAATGCCCCCAGATCATCGTTGATGATCATTTCACGAGTAATGGAAAACATTTTCCCGTAGGTGGCGATCTGTTGAGTGTAATGCTCCTCACCGAGTTCGCCGTGTTTCATTTCGCCGTCCGGACCAATTTTATCAAACTCAAACGCAGCATTCATTCTGTAACGAGTGTATTTATGAAAATTGTTGACCGAACCGTTTTTGACGATCTTTTTCCACTCCGTATCAACCGACAAAAAACCGTCGAGCAGGCTTTTGTTGGCAACGTTGGAAAAGATTCCGGGCAGGGTTGCACTGGAAAACGCCATGTTCAACCAACCAAAGAAATCACGGCGCGGGTTCGGTAAATTTTGAACGGAAAGCTGACAAAATTCCTGAAACCCGTATCCCATGTATTTATCCGACAGTTCAAGCGTTTTGGGTTCGTATTCCTTTTCAAGGAATGCCATGCTGATTCCATTATTCCGCAATGCGATGGCTTCCAGAACTTGCGGCTGCAGACCGCCGTTGTGTTCGCCGGACATGTGAATCTGTTGAGCATTGGGCATCACTTTGGCGTTCAGTTCGCCCTTAAATTTCTCGATTGTCCAACCCTCCCCGATTGCTTGCGCTTCCAAATCCAGGTATCTCCCTCCCCCCAAATGTTCAATCGCTGCGATTCGCCGATCCTCCTGAACCTTCGGATCAGCTGCCATGTTCAACGGTTGTTGCTGATAAACCGGCTGAATGTAAACCTGTTGAGGTTGCTGGTGCTGCGGTTGCATTTGAACCGGTTGTTGCATCTGAACCGGCTGCGGTTGCTGGTATTGCGGTTGCATTTGAACCGGCTGCGGTTGCTGATACTGCGGTTGCATTTGAACCGGTTGTTGCATCTGAACCGGCTGCGGTTGCTGATACTGCAACTGCTGCTGTGTTTGGGTGGTGTCCTCTGATAATTGGACATTACCTGTTGTTTGATTTTGTTCTCCGGCGTTTGCGTCCGGAATGAAAAATGTTTTTGCCATAGTAAGTTCCTCACTATTTGGGTTAAAAAAGTTAAAAAAGTTTTGGCTATCACTCGATAACCGAATCTTTGCTGAAGTGTTTTTATCCGCTCCGGAGTCCACAAATGAGACTTCACGAAGTTCCATTCGACTGAAAATGTACGCCGGACCCTTGATTATTTTTCCGTTGACTGATTTTGATTCGCCGGACTCAAGACGTTGATATTGTATCGGCGATAACCCCATGCTTACTTGCCAGGGGAAACCGTTACGAGAAGACGATTTTACGTCTTCGGCATATTTCGTTTCACGGCTGATTACGCCCTCTGCAAGTACATTGCCGTTTCGTTTTTCGAGTTTGGTGGTATGCCCGACCCCTTTTTCCGCATCATGCTGAAACCTAGCCGGTATCTTTGGTGATGATATTTTCAACCCTTGTAAATCAACAATCCCTGTCCATCCGAACCCCAAAGGAAAGGCACTTCCGGTGTAGGCAACCATCGAAAATGTCGGTAATTCTTTAACATTACCGGCAGCATCTTCAAGTTCGATTTTAACCGGTACAGATTCCAATTCCAAAGATTCAATATTATTCGTCTGATTCTTTTTCGGCATTTTGGGTTTCCTTTTTGTTTTCCTTTTTTTCGGGTAATTCCACCCCATATTTTTTCGCAAGGTCTTGTTTACGTTTTAATTCACGCATTCGTTGCTCAAGCACATCTTCCCAATCATGCCCTAGATTGGCGCATTCTATTGAATCATTCGTTAATCCCGCATCAACACGTGCAGTCATTGCCTGCGCTTCCTTATACGGGTCAACATGCTCCAACCCGTCCCAATAGAAACGAGCGTATTGCGATGACATATAGGGAATACCGTAATCGGGAAATAAACCGACACGAACACCTTCCCGATAAAAGACTTCGAATAACGGAAACATTACCACTTTTTCGCATTGGTTTTGTTCGTTTCGGATATTCCGGTGAAATATTTGGTGATCCAACCGACCGGACGCATAATTAAAATTAGAGGAATCCCCCAAAACAATATTGACAGGAATCTCAAGACAACGAGCCATTTCAGACAAGATTTCACGCTTGAACATTTGATAATTGGTTGTTGGTTGTTTGGGGTCTATTTGTTTCATGTCCCAACCTGCCGGAAGGAATATTCCCATATTTTTTCTAAGTTCCATACTTTTCGGATTTTCTGTACTATAGTCATCTCCTTCTTTGACGAGATCTACGGATCGAGTGTCTGCACCATTAGACGTAAAGAGTGCCGATATACTTGCGGCGGTCTCCGCCGATTCAATAACCGCAAGTGTGTATCGGCGTAATTGTGCAAATAATGGTAATGAGGGGAGTAGTTCGGTGATTCCGCGCGACTGCTCCGGACGATCCTGCCGAAACCAATGTAACATAAACTCCGCTGCAATGGATTCCGTTTTATTGTACGCCGTAAAAGAGATATCGCCCGGGTGTTCTTTCAACACGTCGTAGGATTCCGGATTGCCGTATTTGTCAAAATGAATTCCATCAATACGTTGCTGCTCCAGATTGGGCTCTAATGTTGTTACACGGTCACACTCAATAAGTTTCAAATCAATTTTTACGCCGTGTTTTACTTTCGGATTGATGTTGATGATTGCGAATGCCTCTCCGTCAACACATTTTGCTTTCCGCATTGTTTTCAGTTTTTCGCCGAGATTGATTGTCTCCGCCCACGCCGCAAACTCTTGTTCAACTTTGGAATTGTAATTTTCATCTTCGGTTAATAACTGTAATCTTGGCCCCCTGCCGATTCCGATATTCGCAAGCGTTAAAATTAACCCTTTGCCATAACTATTACAATTTGTTTCATATCTTGCGATATTACGCCATTTTCGCCGATCTTCCGGCAAAAAAGTGGCATTCGCACTTAAACTGTTCGCATCGCCCCAATACGCTCTCTCCTCCTTGCGGGTAAACTTATGGGGGGAGTACGCCATTGCGATTGTTTTCGGTTTTCTTTTGAAAAAATTAAACATAATTATTGTAAATCAATTTGTACGAATTGTAATCCTTTTTTAGCGGCTTTTTGCTGATCCAAATACTTTTTTGCCTGAATAAGTTCCGGTAAGGTATGATGCTTGACCATTCCCGCTTCTGATTGAATCTCTTTCGGCATTGCAAGATTTTTCATTATTGTTTCATTGACAATTTCATCAAGTTCTTTTTCTTCAGACATAATTCTTAATATTGTAAGTAGTTCCGCACTTTTGGCAGGTTGTTGTTACAACTTCAACCACTTGGTACGGCTTGCCGTTCATCACACCGCATTCAACCAACCGAAAACAGTCGGAATATTCCGCATTTAACCCGTTAATATGCTTGCAGTTCGGACATTGGTGAGGGTCTAATATCGCCTCAATTTCATGGATAGATTCTAATATTTTCATGTTTTTCAGTTTTTTTGTTTCATTATAATCTTAAAATATTCGATGAGAACGATTCTAAGGGACGATTACTGTCCGGCTTGACATTTTATACCTTCTAAAAAACCGCCCCGCATACTCCTTTTTTAGCGGGTGTACGGCGATTTTCCCTAAGTTCTTTCATTTCAATATCTTAGGAACTGTTATTTTCGGAAATATCAATCTTTTTCCGTTTCATTAGGGCAAGTGTTCTAATTTCGGTTGATAGCGAATTGATCGCTCCGCTCATCGCAACGTTTGACGTTTTCAGTTCCATAAGTGCAGTTGCAAGTGTTGTATTATTTTGTTTCTGTAAATTAATAAACAAATATGTAATACCTCCAGCGAGAAAAATTAACAAAATACAAATTCCGGTATTTCCATATTCCGCAAATTTTACCGCTGAATTTAATGCTTCAACTTCCATTTGTGCAAAAATCGTTTCCATTGATTCCTCCTTTTACACAATTGGCATCGGTCGCCAATCGGCTTTACTTGTATTCTTTTCAAACTGTACAAAAATAACTGCGTACAAACTTGCGCCTTCACACATGGCTGCGGTGTCGGCAGGGGATAGGTTTGTTGCCCACTCCGGCGTCCCTAGAACACAACTTCCGGGATACTTATTTCCGTGCGAATTGCCCCAAATGTAACCATCAACCGGATCGTTAAACCGCCCCAAAATCGAAACGCAGTGATTCCAATTTCCTAATAACCGTGCGAATTTTACGCCTTGTTTTTTGTCTCCGCCGCTGACGAATTTTCGCCGGAAACCGCCAACAATTTTTGCTCCGGCGTCCAACGCCAGATTGATTGCTGTCATTGGCGAACGGCTTGGAAGCCGAATTACCGAAACCCGAAACGGAGCGGCGTATCCGATAAGTTCCTTCATTTCTCTTGAATCCCAATACCGACCTAATCGAGAACTCATTCGACGATCATCATCATAACTCTTAACGCCTTCCGTATCCTCGAACAAAATACCGTTTTCAAAAACGAATTTTCCCGCAAGCGCGACATTTGCTCCTGCTCCCCGTCTTGATCCGGATAGGCTGCGCGCTCCGGCATAACAATAACTCGGATGAATCGGTCGGGGGAGGACTTCATATTTTTGCGCCCTCATGTCAAGCAACAATGCCTCAATCGCCCGTGAAGTACCGTTGCCGACACAATCGCCGGTCGGCTGATTCCGCATTCGTAACACGTTTTGAAAAATAATGCCGTCCGCCAACAACGCTTTTTCAATTTTGAACGGGGAAAGGGGGGGTAAACGGTTTTGTGCAATATCTTGTAACTCTGCCCTTGCATCGTTAAATTCACAATAAAATAATTGTGAGCGTTGGGAATCGTCTCCGTATTCTTCGAAGTACTCCCGCTGAACATCGCATACCAGTTTCCATGCTTTTTCCTCTGTTTCCGGTATCCAGCCATTTTCAAATAAACCGGCTCCGTTTTTTGTTTCCGCCCGTTTTTCGATATTGTCGAGATTATCCCATTCAATCCGTTTCAAAAACCGTTCTCTAAATATCATCGGAATCCCTCCGCAATTTCCGAAAATGCTTTCTCAACATCTTCTAAATTATCGTTCATTTTTCTGTTCTCAACGTCCGCCGCCAAACGGTCGCCTATAGCGTCGGATAACGGCTTTATCGCTTGAATGATCTTTGTCGATTCTTTCGGGTTGTTTGTCAGTCGATTCAATGACAGGATTTTCGCCTGTAACAATTGGCTCAACCGCAACCGCGCATCTGCCGTTGTCGCAATCTGCCGACTGCGGATTGATTCCGCTGTCGCCTGATACGATTCTCTCATTATCCGTTTGATATCCTTCCGGTACTCCGAAGGAATTTCCTGTGATTGTTGTTTCACATAAGTCGATAATTCGCTCTGAACCCGCCCCAAATTCGTCAAAACCGGAACATAACGGAAAAAAAAAACAATAATCGGCAACCCCACAATCAGGAATATAAATACCCAAAACTTGGTTTCAAGCTTGTGGATACGTTTTGTTTCCGATTCGACAAGTTCCGATAATTTATCTATTTTCGTACCAATAGAATCGCCTCTCGGTGTTCTCTTGGTTTTTTCTTTTGGTTTATCCATAATCGTAATAAGGAAAAGAAAATCGGAGTTTCTTTAATCTCTTTATGATTTT
>JAITQV010000559.1 GCA_031288765.1 Planctomycetaceae bacterium | reverse complement strand
CTGGTGCTATCGTCGAACTCTATGCATTTGACGCTTATGGTAATGCAATGGGTTTTGACCCGTCTGTTGCATTAACCGAATTCTTATACAGCGGCGAACAATTCGATTCAAAAATCGGTCAACAATATTTACGCGCAAGATATTACGATCCTGTAACCGGAAGATTCAATCGATTTGATCCGTTCTTTGGGAATCTGAATGACCCACAGTCCTATTTATTCGTACATGGTGATCCAATTAATTTCGTATCTGTCTATTTATTAACCGTTGAATACACGGAATTTGTAGTCGTAGTAATGTTTACGTACAACTTCAAGGTTAGTTTATTTATAGGGAATAGAACACAAAAATGTTTTTTTGTTATTATATTCATTTTGTATCCTTAAAAAATAAACTTGTGATCTTATCAATTTACTAATTTCCGTGTGTTCCGTGTATTCTGTGGTTAATAAAAATAGACAGTTACATTTTCTACCCGAAAAATCCGGTTGTCATGTAGAAAATTATTGTTCGCCTAAGCGACCAAAGTATTGTTGACGTACTCGATTATTTTTTTCACCCAAACAAAAATTCGGGCTACTTATTTTTCGAAATGGAAAATAGTCTCCGATTGTTGAAATTAAAAAGACTGAAATCAATATTGTTGACCATTTTATATGATCAACAAAAAACGATCAAGTCCCATATCAAAGTTTTTCTGTTTACAAATAAAATATTAAAATAAAAATAAGGATAATATTTCAGTGGAATTTTTATTAAAATTTTATAATCATAAATTAGACAACGTTTCTTTGTAAACGTTGCGTCGGCAATAACCGACTTTTCCCTATTGACATGAAATGAATAATTCAATAATATTTCATAAAATGTAACGTGTTCCCGCTGAAAATATTATCGTTGCATGTTTATTACACAAGAGTTTAGCATCGAAAAATAATCCTGTCCAGTCAATTTTTACGACAATCCGGTAAACAAAAACGACAACTCACTGAATAGTTGATAGTTAATAGTTGATAGCTAATAGTTCGCAAGCGGATTAAAATACGTTTAGGAAAAATGTTACACCTGCAAACTATTCACTAATAAAGGTTTTTTATGAAAAAAAAGAAACGTATTTTACTTGTTGTTGAAACTTCACGCAGTCATGGTCGCCGAATCCTTGAAGGAATTGCGACATTTGCTCGGGAACAAACAGATTGGCAAATGGTTTTCAACATGGCACGGCGACGGTATTATCGCACGTTCCGCCGATCACCAAACAGGTTCCATTCTTCGGGAAAAAGGTATTCCCCTTGTCGAATTACTTTCAAATTCCGATTTCGATTTGGATATTTCCGAAAATTACAATTATCTCGCCGAACTGGCAGTCAACCATTTCTGGGATCGCGGTTTTCGTAACTTTGCCTTTTTTCGCGCCGACCAAACCGATTGGTCAAAACTCCGCGGCGACGCTTTTGCCAATAAATTGTTGCAAAAAGGAAATGTAACATGCCATTGTTGTCCGTTGTCAAATCAAAAAATCAGAGATCATCTTCTCGATAACTTAATCCGCTCAACAGATACTTTTCTGAGTGAATGGCTTCTTTCCCTTCCAAAACATGTTACAATTTTAACGGCAATTGATATTCATGCTTTTTATATTTTGGAAGCATGTCAGAATGCCGGAATTGCGGTTCCTGAAGAGGCGGCAATTCTCGGATGCGGAAACGACGACCTCGTTTGCTCCTTGCTCTCCCCGCAACTCTCAAGCATCGATCTGAACAGCCGAATGTTCGGCTATACCGCAGCTCAACTTTTAGAAGAAAAAATGAATCACCCCAAAAAACGGTTTTCCCCAATCACCATCAATCCATCGCATGTTGTTGTCCGGCAGTCCACTGATATTATTGCCGTCAACGACCCTGATGTGGCTCAGGCTCTCCGGTTTATCCGTGATCATTTTATGGAACCAATCGGTATCTCCGAAATCGCCGAATCCGTTACACTAACACTCCGAACACTTCAACGCCATTTTCGTGACTGGTTGGGGCGATCACCGGAAGCGGAATTAACCCGTGTACGGTTGGAACATGCTAAATTCCTGTTGCGCGATACAAATATTCCTGTTACTTCCATTGGTCACCGAATCGGGTTCTCGCCGCCGCAATATTTCATGCGTGTCTTTCGCCGTGAAATAGGAATGACTCCGCAACAATACCGCCAAAAAAATCAAGTTACTTCACAAACAATTCCATATCCGCCATTTATTGAAACAAATCCGCCATCACAGCAACAGTTGCCGCCGATGATGTTACATCAATAAAAAACAGAAATCACACAAAAGACAACATTTCATCATATTAAAAATGTGAAATGAAAATTATACTAATAAAAATAGGCTGTTATGAGAAAACCGTTATCGATCTATGTTTTTTGTACAAGAACAGCGGTTTCTTGTGCAATTTTGATGATCGCGGTATTACCGGAAGCAAACGGCAAAAAATCCGACTCAATGCCGTCAGAAAAAACTACTCCGCCATCCGGCATAAGTGACTCGATAATCAATTGGTCAGACGAATCCAATAAACCTCCTGTAATGTTAATACCCGTTTGACGACTTGCAAAAGGTTCACGAACCGCAAAAAAAAGTTGATCTTCACGGAAGGTCATCTTGTTTGCAGTTTTTTGATCATAACAATTTTTTTGATTCAGTAATTTTTGCAAACCATGCGACATATTAAAAACCGAACTCAACCATCCGGTTGAACCCGATTTTGTCGAAACAATAATTCCCGATGATAATTGCTCCTCCGTCATCCTGCCATACCGAATACGATAACGTGCGGAAACATGACTTGATGCCCCGATAAATAAATCGTTAAATGCCAAAAGATGTTGACTGTTGTTAATTTGTACTTCGGCAAGCGAAACTTTTCGCGACGGGAATTGACCCGATAACACCTGTTTCACTCCCGAAAGAAAATCATCCTTTGTAAACGGTAACAAAAAACCATCATAACTTTCCGGATCCTGATTAACCGCAATGATAGGAATATTCCCGACATATTTTGCCGTATTCGCAACAAGACCGTCCTGACCAACAACAATAACCATCGGGATTTCTCCCTTAAAAATAAAAGACGGCAGGAAAGAACGATCTATCAATTTGTAACGCAAAACCGATGACAACTTCTTTTGAACAACTTCAAGCGAACTCTGATAGGACGCGGCTTCAATACAAAGACTCTCAAAAACCTTTTCCTGCTTAAGAAAAGCGAGTTTCGCTTTTGCCATTTGAGGCGTTCCAGCCCGTGCAGTCAACCGGTCAAACCGCGTTTTATTCGTAACTATTATTGCGTATCCCTCATTCGAGAACATCAGGTTATTTCCCCGTTGTTACTTTTTTGTCCGAATTTATCCGATTGTCCGAAAGAAACAAGTCAAGTAAATCCGGCGTAATATTCAGATTTCCTATTTTTTCCGCATTCTCCGCAAGCGTGCGGAATGCCAGAGCAAGGTGAACACGCAGATTATTGTTATGACCGTTGTCAAGAGCCATTAACGTACGCCAATCCATTTCCCGATACGGTTTCAAAACGGCATCCAACACATAACCTTTGGTATCGGCATCTTTACGGTCGTTTTCCGATTTCTTTTCAATCAATATTTGCCGGTGATTTTCGATTGCAATGTCGGCTTCAACACGCATTTCCCGTAACTTACGATCATTTTCCGCTTCCTGAATTTTCGCTTCCATCTTTTTTTCGGCAATTTGTTTCTGTTTTTCCGCAACAGCAATTTCCGTGTTCAACTCGCTTTCCTTAATCATTCGTTCCTTTTCGACTGCAAAATTACGGCGTTCAAAAACCGCCTGATCCGCATCTTGTTGCAATTTTTCCCGCATTTCCGTTTCCAAAGCGCGTGTCATTTCAGACGTTGCCTGCACTGCAAGGACATTAACGTTCAAAATATCAATACCAAGCATTTCAAGAGGCTGCGATTCTTTAAGCCCCTCAATAATGTGTTCCTCAATACTCTTGGCAGAACGAATCGCTTCCTTGAGACCAAGTTCATGGACAAAAGCGGATACCGCAGTTTGTGATTCATTGGTAATAGTCTGGTTCAATTTTTCCAAATCATTGGTCTTCCATTGCCCGAAATGATTAACCGTAAAATTAAGTATATTCGCGAGTTGCTCCGGTTTACCGATACGGTAAGTAACCTGACCCTGAACAGAAACAGATTGATAATCTTTGGTGATCTCAGGAAAAATAAACGGTAAACTGTTACCGGCAACAGGTACTACTGTAATAGAAGTTGTCGGTGCGTAATAATAAAACGACAATCCGCGACCTTGCCGGCGAATTTTACCATTCTTGTACACAATTACGTGCATCATAGAATCAAAATGAGCAAATCTAATCCCAAACATTAATTGGTTCTCCTCTAAAAATTTGATTTGATACAATTCACCAGAGTTACCGAAAATATTTTAAAGTATTATACTACCGCATACCACCGACGCAATATTTAATTTGTCTAATTCGCTCAATAAATAAGATATAATTTCCTGATTCTTTTGTTTTTTAGGATTGTAGAACTTATTTCCATTGTACTTAAAAATCCGGTTTTCATTTTTGTCATTCACGCCAAAATCAACACGAAAAACACTAAAAATTTACGGAAGGTCATGGAATATTTGTTCCGCGATCATCCGCATATTCCGTGTTTTCATCTTTTTTAACACGGAAAACGCTGAAAATTCGCAGAAAACGCGAAAATGATTGTTTGATGCTCTTTCATTTACCTTTCGCTTTTCCCGCGATTTAAAAGATTGTTGTTTGACCTTGTACAATATAACTACAATATATCGGTTACGATGCATCGGTATTGACGAATGCACTGCGAAGTTCCTGACGTTCATATTCCAAAAGACCGTCAATCAACGGCGCAAGATTGCCCGCAAGAATCGTGTCAAGTTTGTATAACGTTAATCCAATCCGATGATCGGTTACTCGGTTTTCAGGAAAATTATAAGTCCGAATCCGCTCACTGCGATCACCGCTGCCGATTTTACTTTGCCGCTCTTCCGCACGCTTTTTTTGTTCCTCATCCCGCTTGGCTTCGTAAAGCCGCGATTTCAAAACCCGTAACGCTTTGGCAAAATTTTTATGTTGACTCCGCTCGTCCTGACAGGCAACCACAATTCCTGTTGCAAAATGAGTTAACCGGACAGCGGAAGATGTTTTATTGACGTGTTGACCGCCGGGTCCGCTGGAACAATACAAATCTTTACGATAATCTTCCGGCTTCAAATCAATTTCAACATCTTCCGGCTCCGCCATCACCGCAACTGTTGCCGCCGACGTGTGAATCCGCCCTTTCGCTTCGGTTTCGGGAACCCGCTGAACACGGTGTCCGCCGCTCTCAAACTGCAAATGCCGAAAACAACCCTCCCCGTCCACGCCAAGAACCATCTCCTTGAAACCGCCCAACTCCGTTGGATTGTACGATAATATCTCAACCTTCCAGCCTTTATCCTCACAATAATGTTTGTACATTTCGTACAAATCACGTGCAAAAAGTGCGGCTTCATCACCGCCCGTGCCGGCTCGAATTTCCAGTACAAGATTAGCCCGGTTCGCATCGGCTCCGCCAATAGTCATGTCAAGAAGTTCATTCCAAAGAACTTCACGTTCCGTCTTGAGTTCGGGAATCTCCATCTCCGCAAGCTCACGCATCTCCGCATCCGGCGAATGAAGCATCTCATTCGCCTCTTCAATCTGAACATTAAGCTGCTTAAACCGCCGGTACTTCGTTGCCATTTTGGCAATTGTTCCGTGTTCGCGGGCAACCTGTTGGAGTTTGTGCGAATCCGCCAAAACCTCAGGAGACGCCATCTGACACTCCAACTCCTCAAACCGTAACAACGTCTCGTCAAGTAATTTACGCATAGTTTTTATTATATCGTTTCGATAAATCAGTTACCTTGATATTCGGTAACATATTTCTCAATTAATTGATAAAGTTCCTCGAAAAAACAATCTGTTTTTGTTATTGTTAAATTGCCGGTAAATTTTTTCTTTAATTGGGATATTTTTCGTTTTATAATTTCATCATCGGATTGATCATGAAATAGTTTGAAAAAATCCCGCCAATGATCCGCCCGAATACCGCAGAGCAACTGAGCATTGACGCTTTTAATATATTCGTCCATAATTCCGGATCGTGAAAAACGTCCGAAATTACCGCCCTGATCGGATTGAGGAATATCCGATATTCGATCCGATTTTTGAGGATAAGGTTCCACTGTTTTAGGAAAGGTAATTCCCGTATCCGTTTTAGATTCCCGTAATGATTTCCACCAATAGTTACGGTATTCAGCGGCATACCGGGCTGATTCGATATAAGGTGTATAAATTTGCGGTGAACCCGAAATAACATTTGACAATGTCCAAGGAACAATAACCACCAAATCAGGAACAGCACAAGCCGCCGGAGTTACTTGAAACCGAAAACTCGGTTCTCCCTCTTTGGCAAGAAGATACCAACCCTTCAATTCAATACCCAAAATAATATTTTCCTGTGAATTGATTTCAAGGGATGACGTTTTGGTAAGTAATACGTCGGGAAATGTTTGTGCTTGCCTGATAAAACGATAAAGCTGATATTTTCCCTGTGAATCCCAACTAGACCGCACCCGATTGAGCGTCTCAACAACCTGATTTTCAATTGTCGTTCCTAATGCGGAATTTAGTGCGAAAATATCCATTGCGGATATTCCTTCAATATGAATTGTTGTCGAAAAATAAGTCGGCAACGACAAAAGAACTTCCCGAACTTTTTGATAAAGTTCAAAATGTTCCCATTTTTCAGAAGGAAGAATTTTTTTGGGTTCAGAACACGTCATAATTTTCAAGCCGCTTAACGGCAATATTAAAATAATCAGGATTAATTTCAGCGGAAACAGCGGTACGTTTAAGGCGATGGGCGGCAATCGCAACAGAACAAAGACCGCCAAACGGTTCCCAAACAACATCACCAACATCAGAACTCGCTTCAATACAACGTTCCAATAATTTTAAGGGTTTCTGATTGTTGTGAATACATTTGGATAACGTTTTCAACCGCTCCGCACCGCGAACCGCCGGTTCCTCCCAAACATTGGTAATTCCGTTTTTGCAATAAAATTTGGGGCGCATCATCTCCCATTCTCCTGCGGTAAGCGGTTTCACGCCATCCGTTGAAAAATAAGGACGCCCTTCCTTTTGACCAAATCGATTGGCGTATTTTTGAATCTGTTCAAACGCTTCCGGCGGCGGATAATACCAGAGATGATCTTTGGTGAAATATTTTCGGGTTGCCGCATTTTTTGTACCACACGCTTCATTGGTTTTTGAAAAAGGAAGTCCGCTTCGGTTCCATTCATACCGGAGCCAGTCCCGCATGGACAATTTTCGTCCGTTAACAACAAATTCGGCATTACGGACATATTGTACACAAACTTCGGTGGTTACGGGAAATTTTCGTATCGTTTGCGTATTACAATTACCGGCAATATGTCCGATACCTTTATTCCAGATATGACAGTTTCGAAATTCCCAACCCCATTCCTGAATTTTAGAATGAACATTAGCCCAACCCAATTCGGAATTCCAAAACCATAATGTCGTTGACGGCTTCGCCTGTTGTGTCCACCATCGAAAATGCGGCTCATACCAATCGGCAAGAAATTCCGGTGTCGGCGGATCTCCCGGATAACTGCCTAAACCATAAGGTCCATCCGCAATAATCACCGTCGGTCGAGACCATGTCTCATAAAATTGCAGGGAGTTTCCAAGAAATAACGAAACATGATCCCTGCGATAGACATTGTTAAACTGAACCGGCTGTTTGTGGGAATGCAACACCGTTAACATTCCATCAAGGAAACCGGTTTCCGATCGTTTGGACTTAATACGGTTTATCATACTCTTGAGTTTTATTAAATTTTAAGGGAGTTTTTGGCAAAACGAAACGTTATTGTACAACCAATAGTTCCACCGTAACAACAGTAATACGATCTCAAAAGATCGCCGCTAATACCATTGATAAACGTAATTTTTGAAACGCTGAATAGATTGATAAGAATCGTATTCCGAACCGGTTGTTGTTTTAAGAGAGTCTTTAAGAAAATCTCTGCGGGCGTCCAGTTGCCGGAACAGAACATCATCGGCAATCTGATATTTTGTCCAAAAATATTTACCGTCCGGATGTTGAGATTCTCTTTGCCGATCCAACTCCATAAGTTTTTCCATCAACAAAGAACAAATCCCGTTGCGAATAATTTCGTCCCGACAATCAGACGCCAACGGTAAAAAAGTTAAATATCCTTCGTTGCCGCAAGGATGTACGCTAATCTGAACCGCCGGAGCATAATCGTTTTTCAAAATTCTTGCAACATTATACCGGTGAACAAGCCAGTCAACCGGCAATACAACATCAAGAAATATCATAACAAGAACTGTCCGCGTAAACCGAGACAATAACCACGTAAAACTCCGTTGTTCTATGATTTTGCGAACAACCATGATAAAACCAATCAATACCGCCGTCATTCCCAACAAACCGACAACACGCATTCGGGTCATACCGTTGAAACTGATGTACAGAAACAACCGGTGATAAACCGCA
Organism: Planctomycetaceae bacterium; assembly: GCA_031288765.1. Lineage (GTDB taxonomy): Bacteria > Planctomycetota > Planctomycetia > Pirellulales > Thermoguttaceae > WRKP01. Next base: position 15,291 of record JAITQV010000559.1, on the reverse strand, counting down.
ATTGCCAAAACAAAATTCAAAATCGACCAAAACCAGGCAAGCCGTTTAAGTGTTGCGATTCTCGGTTCACGATACATTATCGGTGTAAAAATCAGCGATAAAATAACCGTACTTAATGTCAAAGCAACCACAAGCCACGCCGCACCGCGATGAGAATAATCGGAATAACAAAACCCCGCCGGAAAATCACGAAACCAAAGCGTCTTAAATTCAAACACAAGATAGACAATAAACAAAACAATAACCGCAAAAAGAGTGTTACGGTAACCGATATAACGCGGAGAACAAAGCGGAGTTGTTTCTGTTTGTTTTGTTTGCGTGGAAAATTCAAAACCAAGATTGATCGCAAGTTGTTCAAACAGATTGCAATTAAACAGGTTTCGAAAAGGTCGAATCATGCCGGTTAAAATAACAGCGGCACAAAACCAACAAGCAATTTGCATCCATGCCGGAAGAACATCAGAAACATTCTGAACGAAATTCATCAGTTTGTCGAATAGTTGCCGGACAAGAGTTACCAGCGACGGGTTGGCAAAAACAAAAATAGTTCCGAAAATAAGAACCGCCAGTATCGGCAATCCAACCGCCAACATTGTTCCCGCCGGAAAACGGCAACCTCGCTTAGTGAGAAATTCCTGATAATTGGCTAACCCCAAAAAACCGCCAAAAACGGTTTGAAAAAAATAATCTGTTATTGAATCAAAGGAGAAACGGCGTCCGGATTGCAGTATTCCAAAGAAAAACAACAAAACAAATCCGGCAACCGCCGTACCGGAAAAACCGTTCCAAACTAATTTCACGGCTGTAATGAAAAGCAGAACGGTAATCAACAGAGTTTTAGCGGAAACGGACGGTTTTGCAACTCCGTTTCCTAACAAAATTCCCCAACCCAAAAGGAATACGGCAATTCCTGTGAAACCGGCACCATGATAAAGTGTTATGTCAACCAAAATGACGCCGGCAATCACCGCTATTATTTCTCTCCAAGTTACCGTTTGCGTTTGGTAAGCAGTTTCTTCCTTATTATCGGAATTATCGGACAATGGTTCCGATTTTGAATTGTCCGCCGGATTAGAAAGAGTATTGGTATCCATTGTTCAGCGTTTTGGATTTATCATTGAAGATTGATCCGGATTGGGATTAACTGTTCAGGGTTCATCACCGGTTTGCGGTTCTGTTTTTTTCTTACCGCCGTAAGATTTACCGGAAAATTTATTTTTGAATTTTTCGATACGTCCTGCCGTATCGACATATTTCAATTTGCCGGTATAGAATGGGTGACAGACGTTGCAGATATCGACTTTGAGTTCCGGTTTGGTGGAACGGGTTACGAATTGATTGCCGCAACCGCAGGTTACTTTGGTTTCAACATATTTCGGGTGAATATTTTTCTTCATAAAATCCTCAGACCTTTTAATGATTCTTTTAATAATTCATTGATACAAAACTACAGATTTTTAATTTCTGTAAATACTTAGTTCAAAATAATACAAACTTTTCTCTCATTTGGCAAGGGGGTATGTTCCCCAAGCGTCCGTTTACGGGTTTCCTATACTTCTCACGGTTCCAACTGACCGGTTTTCAGAAAGGTAAGCGTTTTGTCTTCCCGATAAAATAGGGGATTTTGATTTTAAGGAACATCTCCAAGCCTGTTTTTTGACGGAATTTACGGAATTGGCAGGATAAAAAACAAATAAAATCTTGTAAATCTATTCAGTGGAATGTTTCCATAGAACCTTATTTTCAACCTTATTCCCGAACAAAACAACCTTAGTAGCCCAAAGTCCTAAACCAATCAACCTTATTACCTTATTAAAAAATGAGATAATAAGGTAATAAGGTTGATTTTGTGAGGAAATTTTAGCTACTAAGGTTGTTTTGTTAAAAAAATCAGGTTGAAAATAAGGTTTGTTCGGCATCATAGTTTGACAAAGGACTGAATAGATACATCTATTCAGTTAGGCGGGCAACTGTTCGGCGAAAGGTTATCTGCCGTTTCTTTACAAAACCACTGAAAATTAACCTCAAATCCGGTTTTTTATGCTCAATTTAAGAAAAATTACCGCTTTTTGGTATGTACCAACGGCTTTTCGGTACCTACCAATTCCTTTTTGGTATCTACCAATTGCCTTTTGGTACCTACCAATTTGCTTTTTGGTATCTACCAATTGCCTTTTGGTAGGTACCAATCACCTTCCGGTACCTACCAATTGCCTTTGATTACCTACCAATTTTCTCTCTTTTGGCGTTGGCAATCGTTTTTTATCTGAACTATGATTTTTGGGATTTGTTTGATAATTATGATTATGTTTTTAAAAATCATATAAACCACAAAAATCAAATAAATCATCGTTCGGACAATAGAATCCGCTTGCGTCTTCACTATTAACTATTCACTGTAAACTAAAAAACCGGTTAACGCCGGCGCAATCATGGATGAAAACCCCTCGCCGAACGATTGTCTCCTGTTCGGGAATTTTATCTTCCTATCTTGCATTGGGACGAGGGAATGTGATAAAATGTTTCAAATTAGTTCCTAAAAATAACCCAATAAAACCAAACAACAATCAACAAAATAACTGTCTATTTTTCTTAACCACAGAATACACGGAACATACGGAAATTAGTGAATGGATAAGATCACAAATTTATTTTTTGAGGGTACAAAATGAATACAATAACAAAAAAATATTTTTGTGTCCTATTACCTATAAATAAACTAACCCCAAAATTGTACGTCAACATTATTATGATTACAAATTCCGTGTATTTCGTGTATTCAGTGGTTAATAATATAGACAATTACCATTAAAATATTTTCAATAGAACAATGAATCCGTTTTTTTCTTTCCGGCATCAAACCCGTAATCAAGCCCGAAAACATTTGAAATTCCATTTTCCTTGGGCTTTTTTTGTATTTAATTTAGGACTTTGTCTCTTTTTATTTTGGAGTATTCTGTTTGGTGATCAACAAACATGTTTCCGTGACGAATCTCATTTTCACTATCCGCTTTTTCGGTATATCCAAACAGAGTTGAGCGCCGGTCGATTTCCGCTCTGGACTCCGTACGATAATATCGGGCAGCCTTTTTTCGCAAACGCTTCTATTGGAATTTTGTATCCGGGAAGACTGATATTCTTTCTGCCTTTTGATTTTGCTTTATTGTACAGTTGGTATATTGCCGGTCATGTTTTTCTTGCAACATTAACAATATACCATTTAATGCGGTCTTGGCGAATCAGTCTGTGGGGGGCAACTCTGGGAGCATTATCTTACGGTTTTTGCGGAACAGTTTTCGGACAATATTGTAATCCTACTTTTCTTGTCGGAGCGGCTTGGGTTCCTGAAGCAATATTATGGGCGGATCGTACAATGACTCGGTGTTCTTTCCGTAACGCTCTTATTTGTGCGGCGTTTCTTTCCGTTATACTTTTAGTTGGTGATCCTCAGGGTGCGTTTCATGTCGGTTTGGCGGCATCTTTATTGGCATTGTTTCGTTGGCGGCGTGAACGGGTTCTTCTGAAAACCAACGGAGCGGTTCTTGATAATGTATCATTACCACCGTCATCATCTCCTATTTTTTCGTTACGTTCACTTGCCGGATTGGTTCGTAACAGGATTGTTTTGCTTGGTATTATTGCAGGAACAACTTTTCTGTTTTCTGCGGTTCAAATTCTTTCCTCCGGTGAATATGCACGGCTTTGTGACCGCACCGGTTACAAGAATCCGCGTTCCGTCTGGGAAATTCCCGCCTTTTTACTGGCGGACGAAAAGAATCTGGTTAAAGACGAAATTCTTTTCGATGATACTGCTGTTTCAACAAGACAATCGGCTGATGTCAGCCGGTTGACTCGCCGGCAACGGATTTTCAACGGGATTTTCCAAAGAGGATTTCTTGATGCTCATCAGGTTAATTCATACAATTTCAGCACTCACCCGCTTAATTTTGTAGCGTTTATCTGGTCTAATATTACAGGAAGAAATTTTCCGCAAAACACGGCGTGGTTTGGGACTGTTTTTCGTTATATTAAATCTCCCGACTGGCATTTCACACTTTATGCGGGAATTGTTCCGTTTTTGCTGGCGGTTTTGATGTTACGTTTTCGGTTGCGTCCGGTTCAAAATATTCGGATTATCTGGTTTTCGTGGCTTTTCGTAATTGCTCTGCTTGGCGGTATTGGGTATTACGGATTGGGTTGGATGTTGACTTTTTGTTTTGGTATTCCATCGGAACAGAATCCGGTAACCGCTCCGGTTGGCGGAGTTTATTGGCTGATGCAGGTTTTGATTCCCGGTTATATTCAATTCCGTTACGCTCCCAAATTGCTTACTTTTGCCGCATGTCCTATGGCGGTTCTTGCCGGTTACGGTTTCGATTTATTGTTGTTGAATTTTGTTCAAAAAGCAACAAATTCCGATTCTATCAAACTTGATTGTTTCCGGTTATTAAAATATTTCAAGCGGTTTGCGGTTGTTATTATTTTTATTTCGATTCTGCTTCTTCTTCCTGCGTCCATGCAAAGCGAATGGAATAACCTTGCAACAAAAATTCCGTCCGGCGAATTTAACGGTACTTTCAAAGCCGATCTTGCCCAAAAACAAGTTATCGGTTCGTTAATCCAGACAATATCGGTTTTATTTTCCGTTCTTTTGTTGTTACGTTACAGAACATATATTTCTGCAACGGTGTTTTCGGTTATTCTTTTGGGAATTGTTGCTGCTGATTTATATATTTCTTGCAGTCCGACATTATTTGTGATGGATCGGAGTTTTTACTATGAAAATCACCCGGAGTTTCTGAAACGAATCGAACGTCCCGATGATTTCATGCCGATTCGAATTCATCAGAACATCAAACCGCCGCCGCGTTGGCGATGGGAATCTTCGCCGAATCGTGAAACGGAATTTCGTATCTACGAACGCCGGTTAATGCAAATGCAGCATCATTATGACGCGCCTCGTAATCATTTCGGCAATCTCCCCATTGCTAAGGCAATCGAACCGGGAACAACGAGTCCTTATTCCTATACTGCGTGGGTACGGAAAAATATACGCAACGATTATCGGTTTGAAAATAATCTCATGTTTATTGGGGTGGAATACGTGTTGATGGATGTTTCCAGACCTCTTGATCCCAATCTTGCGGACATGCTTGTCCATCCCGATCAAGCCGGTATTTCAACAGATTGGTCGGAAAATACAGTTCTTTGGCGGTTGAAAAATCCTCGTCAACGGACTTGGATTGAAAGAGAAAACGCAAAGGAAGAAAATGAAGGAGAAAATCATGATACAAAAAATTATAACAAGGAAACCCAAAAAGCAGAACATGAATTTTCCCGTATTATCCATTACGAACCCAATCATCTTATTATTGAAGCAAAATTATTGGAATCGGGAACGGTTGTTCTTAGTGATCAATTTTGGCCTGGTTGGAAACTTTGGATTGAAACACTTTCAGACGATGGTCGAGAGGTTATTTCTTCTGTTTCGGGAAATATCCGACCGGTTGAAGGAATTTTTAGGGGAGTTGATCTTTCTGCCGGACATTTCCGCCTGATTTACCGTTACGTTCCCGATTCATTTTGGCGAGGCGCTATTTTATCGGGAATTAGTTGGTTGGCATTTTTAATGTTGTTGCTCATTGGTTTTTTTGTTCCCCAAAAAAAGAAATACTCTGTTCTCAAATAAAAAAAAACGTTACGCAACACCAATTACCAATGTTAATCTGATTCACTATTGTCTGATAACGCAACATTTACGATGAAATGTTGCCTACCTTGTGATTTTTAAAATCCTTTTTGCCGTTATGCCGGTTGCTTCGGAATGCTCAAAAATCATATTGACCAACGGGATCAAATTGAGTGTTAAGGTGTTCATAATGCTCTTCATTTAATAATTGGGAGGGTAGAAAAACTGTTTTTTGGGTAAAAAAGTGAAAAAACCATAAGAGAGATTTTTTTTATTTCTCTTGTCATGGAAGTTTTTTCAGGTGAAAAGGACATTTTTTCGGGTGAATTTGAAATTGTTTCTCCTGACTTTTTCACGATTCCTCTCAAGAGATAGGTTTTATCTCCGGCGAGACGGACATTTTTTCAGGTGAAAGGGTCATAAAAAATCGATTTAGGGTTTTAAAAAACGGAATTTGGAAATTATCTCTCGAGAGATTTTTTTTATTTCTCTTATGTTTTCCGGGCTTTTGTAACATCTTTTTCTGTTCGTAAAGGTGAGGAATTACGTTGTATTCATATTCTAAAATAATATATATCAAGGAATTAGGAAAAGTTGTGTGTCAGCGGGAACCGCAAAGGCGTGTAAAAGTGTGAAGGGCGTTATCGGCAGTTGTGCTGCGTTTCACTGCCAGTTATGTACTTCGCGCTCCGCGGGTTTAGAAGAAAAATTCGGTTGGAAATGAGGTTTTTCGTCAATATATTACACGATCAAAAAATTTTACCGAATATTACAAAATACCTAACCTCTCTAAATTAAACAAAAACTCCGCAACACCCCGCAAAATATTAACGAAAAAATCCGAGATTTTGCTGTTGATTATAATCCGGTTTTTGGCTATGCTTGTACGGAGAAAAAATTTTGTTTTCCGTTTCCGGCTCGTTTTCAATCACTTCGACCGTTATAATCCGAATAAAATAGGAATATTTTTTAATTTGTCTATTTCACTTATTTTGCTTTTTTGAAAAATTGTGTTATATTGTCCACAGATTGCACGAAGGTTTTTTATAAATTATTGGTATAGTAAAGTTGTATTTCCGAAAAAACGTTTTCAAAAATATATTTGGTAAGAGCAAAAAAGAATGAAAGGAATATTTCAATGAAACGAATATTTATTTTTTCCGCCGTCATAAGTTGTTTACTGATAATTTATTCCGCCGTTGTTGCCGCCGCTCCTGAAGCCGGTACGCCCAACGGTAAATCCTTTTACAGCAGCCGTCCCAACCGCGCGGTGCGGACATTTTCCGAAAGTTCTCCGACTCTTGCTCCTGTTCCCGAACCGGTTTTGGTTCTACCGAATACGGAACCGTTGCCGGCATCACCAATATCAGAACCATTGCTAAATAAATTACCGGCATTCGATAAATCATTTGAAAATAAAACATTTTCAAATAAAACTCTGTCCGATTTCTCGTCAACGGTGCCGGTTTTGACGCCGCCAAACCAGACCAATCCGCTTAATCACCCCGTATTATCGGTTCCCGAAAAACCCGCAGAAGTACGTCCGTTGTCGAAAATTGATATCAACCCAATGTCCAACACAAAAGCCGAAAGGACAGAGGTTTATAAAAAAACAGATGAATCGTCCGGTTTCAATTTCCTTTCGCGAACAACTTTGCCCAATCAACCGGTTTTAGCAGAAAATGACAAAAACAAACAAGAAGATCAACTCGATGAATTGAATGCACGATTGGCGAAAATCCAACTCGAAAAACATAACCTCAACGAAACTCTTAAACTGATCGACAAAATTAAATCGCCCGTAATCAAAGCCCGAACACTTGTTGATCTTGCGGAATACGTTTCGCGCGACAGTAATTATAAAAAGGAAGCCGAACAACTTTATGCTCTTGCGGTTGACGGGATTGATGCTCTGAGGAAGGGCGAAGCGATTGTTATCAAAATGAGAGATGATCTGAAAACCGAATCCGTTTCGTCCTCTCCGGTTACAAATACAAAACCATCTGCTGCCGCTGTTTTCGCCGAACCCAAAAAACCGGCGGAATCAACTTCCGCTTCGGCATTACCGGCAACAATTTCAGCAACAACATCAACACCGCCGCCGCGAAAACCCGTCGTCACACTTCTTGAAGAAGACAAACCGGCAGGTTTCTCGTCCCCAAAAACGGAATCCACATTGAAAACAGCAGAGAAATCGGAGGAATCTTTAACCGAAATACTTCCGAAAATGCCGGAAAAAGCGGCGGTTATACTGTCTCCGTCTTCTGCGATTTCTTCGTCTTCAACTCCCGCTGTGAGGAAAGCACCGATATTGTTGGACGATGAACCGGAAAAAGAACTAATATCGGAAAATAAAGCGAACGTAACCGAAAAGGAAACAACTTTATCGCCGACTCCGCCGAAACGTCCGGCAATTCTTTTGGACGATGAACCCGAAACTCCCAAAAAAGAAAAACAGGATGAGATAAAATTACCTTCAACCCGAAAACCTTCTCTATTTGCCGAAGAGCCTAATGTTGATAAAGAAAAGGAAATAGAGAAAAATGTTACGGAACCGCCCAAAACGGAACCCGTTAAAAAAGAAGAACCGGAAACAATAAAAACAGAACAAAAAACAAATTCTCCGGCTTCACCCGCAAAATCCCAACGAAGAACTATGCCGGGAAGAAAAGTAACATTGGAAGAAAACTAAAAAGGAACTTTTAATTTACAACGGATTGAGTTTATTCGTTGCGTATTTTGTGTGCAGTTTAGCAATCAAATTCAAACAGGAAAGAAAAATGTTGCGAAAATTATTTCAAATAAGAGTTGTGCCGGTGTTTTTTGTTTCGGCAATTCTATTTATCACAACAATTAACCTGACCGTTGCGCAAGAGACGTTTGCACCGTTGATAACGGACAATTGTATCGGGTTTATTCATGTCGATTTGCGTAAACTTGATCTTAACAAAACAAAATCAGGTGTTGTCAAGTTAGGAGAAAATTATTTGAAGGATTTGAACTTTGACGAGAAATCCTTCAACGCAACAATGCGCGAGTTTAACAAAGAAATCGACAAAATAGAACAATTGATACGTCCGCACTTTGAACAAGTAACGGAAAAATTGGGTCTTCGCGAGTTGGCGGTAATTTTTTATGACATTATGGAAATGAAATTACCGGCTCTTCCTGAGGAAAATAAAAATAATGTGAACCGAAGTTACTCCAATTCGGTTATTGCTATTCCATGGAAAAATAAAAGTAACGAAGATTTGGAATTATTATTGTCGTTACTAGATTCAGTTGGAGTGAATATAGATTATGTACTAACGCCTGAATTTATACTTTTAAATCCCCAAAGGAAAAGTCAACCGACTCATTTGCAGGAAAATTTTATACCGTTGTCGGAAATAGTACCGTCTAAAAATGCTCCTATTTATGAGGTGTTGAAGGAAGCAGGTGATGACGAAATTAAAATTGCGTTTGTTATTACCGATAAGTTACGAAAAAATTTTATACAAATAAAACCTGATCAAAATATGCCCGAACAACTCAAAATCCTAACTGCATTTTGGGCATTTTCAATAAACAAAATAGATTGGGTTTCAGCGTCGGTGTCGTTGGGGCGGCTTATATCCGATTCAAAAAAAGAAAGTTTTCGGCTTACAATTAAAACCCCTAACGAAAATGATGCCGTCTTTTTACGTAACTTGCTGGAAAACAGTATTGATAACGATTTATTTTTTGTTCAATATGCCCCCGATGCACCGCAAATTGCGTATGAATTTTTGCGCGGTTTATTCCGTTCCGTTTTGCCTGTTGTGAAGGGGAATCGTCTTGTATCTTCGTTTGAAAGTGCTGATATGTCGAAAATTAATAATAATGCTTTTGTTACTTATTGCGGATTCGGCGCGGCATTACTTTTACCGGCAATACAAGCAGCACACAACGCAAGGCAGAAATTCAAAAGCAGAGAAGGACAAAATATCGAGAATATCAGAAATATTATGTTGGCATTCCATAATTACTGTGGTGCTAATTTGAAATTACCGCCGCTTTATACCGTTGATGCGGAAGGTAAACCGTTACACAGCTGGCGGGTTTTGCTTTTGCCGTATTTGGGAACCGGATATACGCATTTGTACGAAAAAATCAGACTCAATGAACCTTGGGACAGCGAATACAATAAACAATTTCATAATGTATTCATTAAGGAATATGTTTGCCCGCAAATTATGAGTTATAATGGAAACGAAATGTGTAATTATGCCGTGATTGCCGGTCAACCGCTCACCCCCCAAAAAAGTTCCGATCTTCTTAAAGATATAATAGATGGAACCAGTAATACTGTTTCAATTGTTGTAGTAAAAAAGCCGTTTTATTGGATGGATCCGAAGGCAGATATCACATTGGAAGATTTTTTGAAAGGTGTAAACAAAAAGGATAGTGTTGTCGGCGTAGATGCTTCTCCTTCAGGTGTTAATGTCGGTTTTTGGGATGGCTCTACAAGGTTCATTCCAAACGATATACCAATCCCAATCCTAAAAATAATCGGTACGGCAAACGGTAGAGAATCTTACGGCGATACCGATAAATATTTAAAAGTTGTTCAATAATTATAAACAATTATTATTACAGGCAAGGAAGCCTTTACGATGTACAAATTATTACTCTGTTGGCGTTATCTTTTAACGCGGTATATTGCGTTGGCGTCGATTATTAGTGTTACGCTCGGCGTGGCAACAATGATTGTGGTCAACGCAATCATGCTTGGTTTTACGAACGAAATGCAAATTCGGATTCATGGAATTCTCAGCGATGTTACGGTGGAATCAATGGATGCCAATCGCGGATTTCCCGATGCGGCATGGCATATCGACCGGATTCGGGAAGCCGCCGGTGATTTGATTGAAGAGATGACACCATTGATTGTTGTTCCCGGCATGTTGACATTTCGTATCGGAATTGAAGGTGAACCGGTTAGTGTTCCGGTTGAGTTGATGGGAATTGACGCTGTTACGCAAAGCCGGGTAAGTGAAATCACCAAATATCTCCAGCATCCCAACAACCGGCGTGAATTAAATTTCAAACTTCATGAAAACGGTTACGACACACAAGGAGCCGGAAACAACGGACGCGGAGCTTACCGTCACAGTATGCGTTACGCCGGCTGGGAATACCGGCGCAACAATTTTGCCGAACGCGAAAAAATCCGTATCAAATATGAAGAAGAACGTATCCGGCTCGAAAAACAGCAAAATGCCGCACGAAATTCCGCAACGGGAAATTCTTCGGAAGACCCGGCATTGCCGTATGATCCGTTTGCGGAAACTCCGGGAACTCAGGTAAAAAAATTCGATCCGGCAAAAGAACAACATACCGGTACGATTATCGGAATCGGTATTTCGCTTTACAACCGTGCGGAACAGGTTGATTCGGAAACCGGACGGAAAACGGTTATCGACAGTCTTGCGTTAATTCCCGGCGATGATGTGATGATTACGTTTCCGACCGCCGGAGTTCCGCTCAAACTGCAAAGCGATAGTTTTACGGTGGTTGATCTTTACGAAAGCAAAATGATGGAATACGATAAAAGTCTTGTTTTCGTACCGATAGAGAAGTTGCAGCAGCTTCGCGGAATGTTCGATCCGGCAACCGGCAAACCAACGGTTACGCAAATTTTGATTAAAGCCAAACCGGGAGTTGATATTGATGTGATTCGCGACAAAATCCGTACCGTTTTTCCTGATGAACTGTTCAAAGTCAGTACGTGGCGTGATAAACAGGAAACATTGCTCGCCGCCGTGTTCAATGAATTGGCAATGCTTAATGTTTTATTGTTTCTGATATTTGCGGTTGCCGGTTTCGGAATTCTGGCGATTTTTTACATGATTGTTATTGAGAAACAAAAAGATATAGGAATTTTGAAATCGCTCGGAGCAAGCAGCGGCGGAATTATGCAGATATTTTTGTGTTATAGTTTATTACTTGGCGTGGTCGGTTCGGGATTGGGTTTAATTACCGGATTATTATTTGTTAAATATATTAAAGAGATTGCGGGAGTTTTGTCTTACATTCTTCGGAGTGAAGTGTTTAGTCCTGAGATTTATTCCTTTTACGAAATACCGACTATTGTACAACCGACAACCGTATTTTGGATTATTTACGGTGCAATATTTATTGCGGTTGCCTCCGGTGTTCTTCCGGCGATTCGTGCCGCAAGGCTGCATCCGGTGGAATCGTTGCGAAATTAACAGTAAACATAACAGTAAGCCTAACAGTAAATATAACAGTAAACATAACAGTGAGCCGTGTTGATTTCCGCAACACATTCACCAATGAAGAAACCCCGACAAACAGTAGATTTCCGTCCGGTAAAACCGAACCTCGAACCGCCGGAACCGCCGCCGAAACCGAATATCCGGCTTTCCGGTGTTTTGCGGAGTCCGGATGGTCGCACACTCCTCAATCCGCCAACTCTTGAATTGAACGAATTGTTTGAACAACCTTTACCCTTATCAACCGCACAGCCTAAAATGATTCCTTCCGCTTCCAAAGAATCCGCCGTCTCCGCTGTCAATTCCAACCGGTCAACTGTTCCTGTACGGGAATCGTCGTTTCGCGTACCGTTTTTGTACGAAAGTCTTCCGGCTGCCGAAAATTCCCCAAACCTGTTTGACGGGAAATTGAGTTACCGGAAAGACAAGCCGTTGGAACAATTCCGTCCGAAGTTTGACCGGCTGGAAGAATCAAGACAAACAACGCATCTGCCGGAAATTCCGCCCTTGCCGAATTGGGAACGAAATTTCGACGAAACTCCGGCTGCCGTTAAATCCGCCCCTTCCTTTACCGAAACCAATTCGCACAAATTTCAATCCAACGAACACGTTGAAAATATTGATGAAGATATTGATGTTTTCTTAACCCGAAATAAAATGACGCCGCAACCGGATAAATATAACGATTACATACAAGACAAAAATACGGAACCGAAAAAAGATTTTGAACAAAAAAAGAATTACGAACAGAAAAAAATCATTTTGCCGGTTATTCAAATTGTTCGCAGAAACCGCGAAACAGTATTCCGCCGGAAACAATCTGTTTCCGTTTTGAAAAAGAGAAAACCATCGGCGGTTTCGTCCGAAAAAAACGTTAATGAATTACTTCGTGCGGAAAATCTGACGAAAAGTTATTACAGAAAAAAACTGAAAATTCCCGTACTTAAAGGGGTTAATTTATCGGTGCAAACGGGAGAATTTGTTGCGATCATCGGTCAAAGCGGTTCCGGTAAAAGTACGCTGTTACATTTGCTCGGAACATTGGACAATCCCGAATCCGGTTCCGTATATTTTGAAGATCAGCGGATTGACAATCTTCCGGTTGCCAAACGCGATTATCTCCGTAACCGGTCAATTGGTTTTATTTTTCAGTTTTATCATTTGTTACCGGAATTGACAACGTTGGAAAATGTATTATCGCCGCTTATGATTCGGGAAGGGATTGTGAGTTATTTTTTTCGCCGCGGTTTGTATATTGAAAGGGCAAAAGCGTTGCTGGACAAAGTGGGCTTATCGCATCGTCTGAAACATAAACCGTGTGAACTTTCCGGCGGAGAAATGCAGCGTGCGGCGATTGCGAGGGCGTTGATTTCCGAACCGAAAATTCTTTTGGCGGACGAACCGACCGGTAATCTTGACGCCGCTTCCGCTGCGGAAATTATGGAACTGCTTCGGCGTCTTAACAAAGAACAAAAATTAACGGTTGTTATGGTTACGCACGACAACATGATAGCGAACACTGCCGATAGGATTGTTCGCATGGTGGACGGAGTAATCCTCTAAAACAACATACCGCAACAGCAATACCGCAAGGGCTGCGGTATTGTGAAATTTATGAAATATGTAAGAATGATACGGTTGTTTTTGTCTCATTTTTCACTTTCTGTTTTTTCCTGCTATGGATCATGCCGAACGCACGCGACAACTTGAAGAACAACCGGTGGGTTGGCTGCTTTGGGAATTTTCGGTGCCGGCAATTGCCGCAACCGTTATCAATGCTTCTCATAGTATTATCAACCGGATTTTTGTGGGGCAAACTATTGGCGAGGTTGGTATTGCCGCGGTTACGGTAACACTGCCGATGATGACTATCATGCTTGCGGTGGGAATGACTATTGGCATTGGTTCCAATACATTGATTTCCATTCGGCTCGGCGAAAAGAAAAACGAAGAAGCGGAACGAATTGTCGGGCAGGCGTTGTTTCTTTTTGGTCTTATGGCGATTGGTTTTATGGTTTTCGGTTTATTGTTTCTGGAACCGTTGCTGCGGCTTTTCGGAACAACCGAGCGTGTGATGCCCTACGCCAAAGAATATTTATCCGTTATGGTTTGCGGCGCCTTTTTTCACGAAATCTCTTACGGTGTCAACGGTTTTTTACGGAGTGAGGGCAAACCGCGCACCGCCATGATAACAACATTAATCATGGCATTTCTAAACATTTTTTTTGACTGGTTGTTCCTTTATGTTTTTCGCACGGGTATTTGGGGGGCGGCGTTTGCGACAATTCTTGCACAAATTTGTTCGACCGGCTGGGTATTTTGGCATTACATTTCCGGCAATACATTATTACGTTGGCGTTTGAAGAATATTCGTTGGGATTTTGAATTATCCCGTCAGGTTTTTCTTCTTGGGATGCCGCCGTTTATTATGCAGTCGATAGCCAGTGTTCTTCAAGCAATTCAAATGCGTCAGATTTTTTATTACGGCAACCTTTACGGTGTTGCTCATCAAATTGAGAATGGCGGGGATTTAGCGGTTGGGGCGTTTGGGATTGTGTTTGTTGTTTCGATGGCGGTGTTTCTTCCGATTCTTGGTTTGAATCAGGGCGTACAACCGATTGTCGGTTACAATATCGGTGCGAGACATTTTGACCGTGTTGCCCGAACTCTCCGGTTGGCGCTTGGTTCTGTGCTTACATTTACGCTGATTTGTTCAGTTGCGTTGTTTGTTTTTCCTGAAATGCTGCTTCGTCCGTTTGCTGATGTGGAAGGCGGAACCGATCTTCTCAAACTTGGCTGCCGTGCCGCCCGTATTTTTGTATTGATGCTTCCTGCTGCCGGAATTGTTGTTGTCATGGCGGGTTATTTCCAATCAAACGGCACACCCAAACTCGCCATTGCTTTAACTCTGATTCGCCAAGTCGTATTTTTTGTACCGCTCATTCTTATTTTGCCGTACTATTTTGGGTTGGACGGGATTTGGTTTGCCACACCTATTTGTGATTTGGGTTCTTTTATTTTTGTTGCTGTATTGCTTCGGCGGGAATTGAAAAAACTCCGGCAATAAAAATAGTTGATCGTGAAGAGTTGAGAGTGGAGAATTGAGAGCAGAATTTTTTTCTTAAAAGTTTATAGTCAAGAGGTTGGGATGTTTCGCTGATCTTACGATTAACAATTCATAAGGTAGGCAATCGTTCGCCGAAGGGCTTTCACCCATGGTTGCGTCGGCGTCAGCCGACTTTCATATATGCGGTAGGGGCGAAAAATCTTTCGCCCTTACATTGCAACCTTTCGGCGAAACATCGCCTACCTTTTTGGTTTTATCTGCGTAATCTGCGGACAAAT
>JAITQV010000514.1 GCA_031288765.1 Planctomycetaceae bacterium | reverse complement strand
AGAACGGGAAAAACTTGCAAATGATCTTGAAAAAGAACGGGTAGAACGAGAAAAGGAACGCGAAGAACGAGAAAAACTTCTTGCGGAAATTGCTCAATTAAAACAAAATAAACAAACATAATCCTGATTGTTTCCTATATTTCGGAAAGAAATTTAATACCGAACAGATGGAATGTTAATTTATTTATTTTTGTTGATTCTATCTTTTCGTATTAAAAAGCAAAATGACGAAAATCCTTTCGCTGTTTATTTGGCGGCTTCATGATTATTATCGTTGAAAGAAAAAGAGCCGAATGGAAAACAACCTTCAATTTTTCTTAACTCCTTTTGAAGAATACATGTTGACGGACAATCATCCGGTTTATCCGATGAGTTGTTTTATGTTGTTACGGTTTCGCGGACGGTTTGATATTGATCTTTTATCGAAGTCGTTGCAAAAAGTTTTGAAGGTTCATCCGTTGCTTTGTTCTGTTGCGGAAAAGACGAGGTCGGGGTATTTTCGATGGAAGCCGTTTGAAGGAGCAATTGAAATCCGTTACGGTGTTTTTCATGCGGAAGGAATCAATTTGGAAAATGAACCGGCATTGAAAATCACGTTGGAAGAACGTCCGGATCAGCAAAGTGATTTTTGGTGTGAGGTTCATCATTCTGCCTGCGACGCAGTCGGAACGCAACGGTTTCTCGAAGACCTTCTGCTCGAATATTCCATACAAAAAGGTTTTTTACCGCCGGAGATTTTGTTGTCAAGAGAACCGGTCAATCCGGAACTTTTGCAGCATCGCGGTAATTATGGACGGACATTGGGTACATTTTTTCGGAATTTACCGCGACAAATATGGGGGCTTGAACGCGCCCGAACTTTTCTTTTTAACCGGATCATTTCTTTGGTTCCGCAGAAACCGGATTTATCGAAGAATTTTCCGCCGAGCGGTTATCCGGCGA
Source organism: Planctomycetaceae bacterium (assembly GCA_031288765.1). Classification (GTDB taxonomy): domain Bacteria; phylum Planctomycetota; class Planctomycetia; order Pirellulales; family Thermoguttaceae; genus WRKP01. The sequence goes on along the minus strand of JAITQV010000514.1, from coordinate 2,653 downwards.
TTTTCAGCCGCAAGTTTAGCGATACGGAAACAAAACAGGTTCGGGAGTTTACGAAATCGGCGGAAGTTACGATCAATGATTTTATGTTATATTCTTTATTTCTTGCGATGAACGATTGGCGGGAACGGGAAAAGATTGGCGGACAACAGGGTCGGCTTCGCATTGCCATACCCACCAATTTGCGAACACCCAAAGATTATTCCATGCCTGCCGCGAATATTGTGAGCATGGTTTTTTTGGACAGAAAACCGCATTGTATTCGGAACACTATTTCTTTTTTGCGGGGCATTCACCGTGAAATGCGTCACATTAAAAATTGTAATCTTGGTTTGGCATTGATTTACGGGTTGACGGTTTATCGGAAGTTTTTTGGCGGTTATTCGAAAATGATTAACCGGAACCGTTGCTGGACAACAGCAACGATTTCCAATCTTGGTTTGTTATTTTCCCAAACTCCTTGTCCGCGCCGGAACAACCGTTTATTTTTCGACGAGGAATTGGAGTTGACGGAAATTCATTCTGTGCCGCCGATTCGTCCTCAAACGGTATTGGGGGCATGTGCTTCCAGTTACGCCAATCGTTTGATGATTGACATGCAATATGACACCGAACTCTTAAACACGGTACAGGCAAAAAAATTGTTTGATTTGTTTATTGATTATTTGTTATCGGTTTCGATAAAAACATAAAATTTTTATATTGTTACTTATTCACGGCTGATAATAAATTCCGTTTGCGTTATTATCCGCTGTCAACTCTCCGCTATCAACGATTGAACTATGTTGCTAACGATTTCTGTTATTTTATTTTTTGTGATAATTGTGATTGATGTTATTCATTACGGAGCCTTGTACATTTTTTTGAAGGGGATTCGGCGGAATGAATGGACAAAACCTTCCGGCGAATTTGTTCCGAAAACGATGGTTTTGTTGGCGCTTCGCGGGGTTGATCCGTTTTTGAAACGTTGTTTGGAAGGGTTGTTAACGCAAGACTATCCGAATTATGCGATTCGGTTGATTGTCGATCATCCTGAAGATTCCGCGTTAAGTGTTGCGAAGGCAATAGTTGAAACACGGGGTGCGAAGAATGTTGAATTTATTATTGTTGACGAACATTTTGAAACATGTACGTTAAAATGCAATTCACTTTATCATGCGGTTTTATCGCTTGATTTATCTTATGAGGTTGTTGTCATTTTGGATGCGGACACGAATCCTCATTCGGGTTGGTTACGTCAATTGGTGGAACCGCTTTCCGATCCGCGTTTTGCGGCGGCGACGGGGCAACGCTGGTACATTCCCGAAACATCAAATCCGGGTTCATTGATACGTTATCTTTGGAATGCTGCTGCGGTTATTCAACTTTATTTTTACCGGATTGCGTGGGGAGGTTCGCTGGCGCTTCGGCGTGAATTGTTTACGGAGGGAAATCTTTTAGATATATGGAAAACGGCGTTTACCGATGATGCGGCAATTTCGGAGAGTGTCAAACGTCTTGGAAGCAAGATTGTTTTTGTTCCTTCGTTATTCATGGTGAACCGTGAAACATGCACACTTCAATCGTTTCATCGTTGGGTGAAGCGTCAACTTCTTTGTGTCAAGTTACATCATCCGGCGTGGAAGGCGGTGGCGTTTCAGGGAATATTGATTACGTTACCGTTATTGGTTTGTTCCGGTCTTTTGGTAACGGGACTCATGTTTTGGGAAAAGGCTCTTATTTATTGGAATTTGGGGACATTTGTTGTTTACTGGGGTGGAGTATTGGGAACATTGCCGATGTTGGAACGGGCAATCCGAAAACGGTTGTCTCAACGCGGTGAACAATTGCAATGTTGGACGCTGGGGAATACGATTCGTATTTTGCCGTTGATTCCGGTTACTCAAATTGTTTATACATCTGCGTTGATTCAGCTTTATTTTCTTCGGCGAGTTGAGTGGCGCGGTGTCGAATATGAAATCGGGCACGGAAACCAAGTACGTCTTATTGAGTACAAACCTTACAACAATCACAATCCTGTTAAAGATAATTCCCATTCAATTTGAAATACCACACACCAAAAAATCCCGTTGAATAATTACCATGTTTTATTTATGGGAATTTCTAAAAATCTCCTTTTTTATAATATTTCAGTAGAATTTTCGATAAAAATTTAGTATTTATTCAGTCCTTTGTCAGTATTAACACTAAATCTTAACCCCGTAAGGGGAGTAATGTGCATAACCGGCGGATCGGATGTCCTAAATTCACAAGGTAGGCAACCCTTCGCCGAAGGGTTACGTCGGCGTTAGCCGACTGGGAAATTTGTCGGCAAACGGCAATTAAAACAAAAACAACCTAAAAATTCGGCAATCATAAGATAGGCAACCGCTCGCCGAGGGGTTTTCACCCACCGCCGCAATGTAGGGGCGAAAGATTTTTCGCCCCTACCACATATCCGAAGGTCGGCGGACGCTAATGCAACCCTTCGGCGAAGGGTTGCCTACCTTTTGAGAAAACATTCCACTGAATAGATACGATATTTATTTACGTTGGAAATTTATTCCAGATAGAGTTGTGCGGTTTTGGCGGAAATCCGCTTTTGGCGTACAATATCTTCAAGCGATTGCGCCAATGTCCGCATCCCCAAATCATAATTGGTTTGCATGACATTGCT
>JAITQV010000481.1 GCA_031288765.1 Planctomycetaceae bacterium | reverse complement strand
GCGGCTTCTAAGTCGGATTGCTGAGAGGCGGCATTTTTATGGGACATTTTCAAGTCCTTGTGCGCAACTTTCAAATCACGTTGAAGTTGCTCAATTTTATGATCGCGGGTTTTAACCATACGGGTTTGCCGACGCAATTCCTTCATCAATTCGTGTTTACTTTTCATCTTTACAATCCTTTGCGGTGTTGGAGGTCAATCGTAAATCTATCGAAATAAATAGATTACAACAAAAATGATAACGCTATTAAAATTAATGTAAAGAGACCCTTTGAACTCACTACCCGTAAGGGGTGTGATGTGCATAACCGGCGGTGAAGCGCAGCGCAACCGCCGGATTATGACCCCAAAAAACATAAGCCCCGCACGGGGCGAGATTATCAATCAACACAACCATAATCTCGCCCTCGCAGGGCTTTGGGGTGTTGGGGGGTGTTGATCCGTAGGTTGCGCTTCGCTCCACCTACGGTTATGCACATCTCGTCCCTTGCGGGACTTTAAGGCAATCGTTCGCCGAACGATTGCGTCGGCGATAGCCGACATTGAATTTATATCATGTTGGATGTTTTGATTGCCTATCGGCAAGCGGCATTTCGGCGAAACGCCGCCTACCTTTTGATTTCCGTGCGAACTATTAACTATCCACTACTAACTATCAACTAATATGTATCCTTTTCAGGGCTTGTAGTTTATTTGTATCCTATTCTGAGGGCGTTGCCCTACGCTATGATATTGAGGGCTTTCAGCCCTATTTTCAAGTAACTGAATAGATACCGTAATAGTTTGACAAAGAACTAAATAGATGTAAACTCACAACATTTATTATCAAAATTAGCGGTGATGCCGATGGAGCGGATGGTTGGAATGCGGGGTGTGCATTGATCGCCCATGCCGTTGGAACTTCTCCGGCAATGTTCCCTGATCTGTAGTTTTATCCTGATCCTGCGAAGCATCATTGCCGTGATATCGCGACGCAATCCGTCCTGATGTTCCCGCACGGGCTGCCTGCGGCTCCGAAGATAACTCCGGCGATGTTACCGATTCCGCCGGAGCAACTTCCGGTACCGCCCGCGCTTGCAACGAATCCATCCTCTCCGCACGATAAACCGCTAACTGAGTTATACCGTCCCCGTCAAAATCCCCCACCACAGGATAATCCCCCGCCTCGCCAAATTCAATTTTGGTGTCAAATTTGAAATCGCCCGCCGTGTCAAGATGCCAGACGCCATCAATAAACAAACCAATCTTGTCAATTCCGTCTCCGTTAAAATCGCCAACCACCGGAATCCCATTCGATCCAAGATGATAATCGGCATTGTCAATATAAATGTCTTCGCTGTCCCATTGACCGTTGCCGTTGTAATCAATAAACCATTTCCCGTTCCGGTAAATACCGATCTTCGTAACTCCGTCGCCGGAGAAATCTCCGCTAAACGCCAAATCGCCGTCCGTTCCGTATTGGAAAACATGGTCAATCACATCAAGCCGGACACCGCCTTTTTGCGAATGTTTCATCGCACGGATATGGCTTTGACTTTTCGCAACATCGGTTTTCGGCGGCATATTTTTAGGACGTGCCGTAATCGTTGTGTTCAAATCACTCGGCAACCCCGGTTCGTCCGCAATAATCGCCGTATCACCCGCCCATTGCTGACCGAAAATGCCAATGTCCGCTTTGCCGTCCCCGTCCCAGTCCCCAATAATCGGTTGATCCGTTGATGTCCCCAGTTCACACCAAAGGTCTTCCTCATCCCAAACTCCGTTACCGTTAATATCAATGTACCATTTTCCATCGTTGAAAACAGCCAATTCCGCCATTCCGTCGCCGTTGAAATCACCAACAAGCGGTCGCCCGCCTTCCGGTCCAAACGTAAACCGTTTTTTAATTCGCCCATTGGCATCGCGTGTGTACCAAACCGATTGGTTCATCGGAAGCGGTTCCCACGCAACAGAAATATACTTTGCCTTAACCGCTTCCAATTCCGTTGTTTCCTTGTCCGCCTGCTCTCCGCTTAATAACGCAACTTGTTGTACGGGATTCTGTGCCGCACGAATTGCCTGCGCTGTAATACTGAAACCGGAATCCGTATCACGCGGATAACCGGCATTGATAACACTCAAATGCCATGAATATCCGTTCGGTAATCCGCCGCCGCCATAACCCGTCCGCAATGTTTCACTAACTAAAGGCGGTTGCCACGACGGCGCCGCCAAACCATTCGATTGTCCAACCGCTCCCATAGGATAATTCGGCGAAAACGGCGGTAAAAGTGTCGGCGGCGAAGTTTGCGGTGTTGTTGGCGGCGGTTCGAGTTCCTGTTCCAATTCGCCAAAATTGTAACTCTGTCCGTGTTGACCGGAAATCAAAACAATCTCCTGAATCTTATCGTTTTCAATCTGATTACCGCCAAGCGTTCCGATACTTTCCTGACCGTCCAAATAAGCATCAGGCTGCGTTTCAACAATCATATACGTTTCGTTAGGATCAAGATTCGTAAAGATATAATATCCGTTTGAATCGGTTGTTGCCGTCAATCCCGTTTCGGTATAAGTTGTCCCGCTGAGTTTCCAAAGCGATAATACAACACCGGAAATTCCGGCTTCACCGCTGTCTTTGATACCGTTACCGTTATCGTCAACATAAACGTAACCGCTCAGAGAACCTTTTTCGGGATCGGGCGGCGTTTTTTCCAATTCACCGAAATTGTAACCGGTTCCCGCACCATCCGCCGGTAACATAATATCTGAAATCACATCATTCGCAGACAAAATTCCTCCCAACGAACCAACACTTTCATCACCGTCATCGTAAGCCGCCGGTTGTGTTTCGGTAATCTGATATGTCTGATTGGAATCAAGATTTTGGAAAATATAATATCCGTTTGAATCGGTTGTTGCCGTTTTACCCGTGTTGACGTAGGAACCATTCGTCAGTTGATAAAGTTTAAGTGTAACACCGCCGATACCTTGTTCCGCCGAATCTTTGGAACCGTTTTTATCGGCATCAACATAAACGTAACCGCTCAAAGAACCTTTTCCGGGTTCGGGCGGCGTTTGCACCAATTCGCCGAAATTGTAACCGGTTCCCGTTCCGCCCGGCGGTAACAAAATATTGGCAATCACATCGTTGCTAATTTTATCACCGCCCAAAGAACCCGCTGTTTCCTGACCGTCATCGTAATTCGCCGGCTGCGTTTCCGTAATCTGATAATTTTTGAACGGACACAATTCCGTAAATTCGTAATAACCATTGGCATCGGTTGTTGCGGTTTTCGTTGTTTGAACATATTTATTTTCTGTTGCGTTCCAAACCCACAACGTCAAAACGCCACCGGCAATTCCTTTTTCACCGGAATCTTTTTGTCCGTTTTTATTCGTATCTTCATAAACGTAACCGCTAAGACTGCCGCGTTTGTTTTCCGCAAAATTGTACTCAATTCCCTGCTGCCCCGAACCAACTGTAATATTGGTCATTGCATCGGGATTGTCCGGCTTGAACTCGCCAACCGTAACATCATTAACCGTTCCAACCGCATTGATTCCGTCACAGTAACCTTCGGGATTCTTTTCGGTAAGACAATAAATTTTGCCCGGTTCAAGCAATCCGTCGAAAGAATATTTTCCGCCGTCGTGTGTTACGGTTTGTGCGACATTTGTCTGATTACCGTTTTCATCAATAACGCAAAGATAAATCGTTACACCGTCAATTCCCGGTTCATTCGGATCACGTTTTCCGTCATTGTTATTGTCTTCGTAAACGTTACCGGAAATCGAACCCATTTTATATTCGGCAAAATTGTATTCCGTCCCGTGTTCTTCAAACCGTAGATAAATATCGCTGATTTTATCGTCTTGCAAAACATTCCCAACCGGAACACCGTTAACCGTTCCAACGCTGTCTTTGCCGTCTATCCAGCCGTCCGGTTGTGTTTCAACAACACGGTACATTTTGAACGGATCAAGATTTTCGAACAAATATTGACCGTCCGAACCGGTTACGGCAACAGCATCGGGAACATTTTCGTATGTACCTAAAGCGTTGCGAACTTGAAGTTGAATTTTAACACCGGCAATACCTTCCTCGCCGTCTGATTCGCCCGATTCAACACTGTTACGGATTCCGTTACCGTTTCGGTCATGGTAAACGAAACCTTGAAGAGATGCCCGTTTCAGTTCACCGAAATTGTAATTGATACCATTTTCATTCGCGCCGATGTGAATATCCGTGAGTCCGTCCGGCGGAACCGCTTCTCCAACCGATTCATTGTCAATAAAACCCGGTGTGTCGATTCCGTCCGCATAGTGTGCAGGCTGTGTTTCAATAACTTTATAAGTTCGTCCGCCTTCAATATTATCAAAACGATAATAACCGTCGGAATCCGTCTGAACTTGCAGTCCGGTTGTAACATATTGATTGCCGGAGTTCAGAATGAATAATTCCAGCCAAACTCCGGCAATACCGTTTTCCGCCGAATCTTTAATACCGTCATTATTGACATCTTCGTAAACGTAACCGGAAATCGAACCGGACAACGGATTTTGAACCGACAATGTTGCTACCGCACCGGCGGTATTGTCGTGATCATCGGGAATGTCGTAAAAAGCGTCCGGCGGTAAATCAAGATTAGTTTCAGGATCAATATTGTAATAATTAGCCAGTTTGATGTCAAACGTATTCTCTTCGTAATTTTGAGCGGAAAAAACACCGGTGAAACGGGAACCTTCCATTTCGCTTCCGGAAACCAACCGGTCAACTGTCGGTTGAACTTCTCCGCTGATTTCATCAACATCAATTTTGAAATAAAATTGTTTTTCGGCGGTAAAACCGTCAAATTCAATCGTCAAAACTTTACCATCATTAGAAACATCCGCCGATTTAACAATAATTTCGTTACGGTCATTGGCATCAATCTCCGCATCAAAATTGTAATAAGTTCCATCGTGATTTGGAATGTGTCCGTCGATGTTGAAATGAATACTTGAGGAATTAACAAACCCGGAATTTTTATTCAGATCAATAATCACTTTGTCAAGTGTTGTTCCTTCCGCGCCGCCGTTCCATGAAATAATAAATGTATCACCGCCGGAATCGCCTTCGTCATTGCTGAGTCCTTCATAAGAATAGTCTTCGTGATAAACCAGACCGACATTGATAGGATCAGGCGCAACATACGGCGTAACAGAAAGGAGGTCGCGTGTTTCCATCTCTTCAATACGGCAAATCCGTTGCCGAAGCGATTGACGGCGTTTGAATGTTTCCTTGACCGGTGTTGCACCGCCGAAAATATGGTTGAAAAAACCCACTGAAAACCTCCGTGTTTTCGTATCTTAAAAGGGGGAATGATTTGAAATTGTTTTTTGAATTTGATTTTTGAAATTGAAATTAAAATCGAAATTAAAATGCCTGCAATTAAAAAGAGATTGGAACGGATATTGTTGCCGTGTTGATGGATTCGGCGTCAAACGGGGATGCCTTTGGTTCTGCAACCGGAACTGATTCCGTCTGAACCGTCGGCTGATTTATTGCCGGTTGAGCGGCTGCCGCCGTAAGCGGTTGAGCCGGTGCGGAATCCGCCGGTAAACTCCAAAACCGAAGTGAAGTATCAAAACTGCCGGAAATCAGCCGGTTTGTTGCCGCTTCGTAAATCATCGTCGAAATCGTTCCGGTATGTCCAAGAAGAGTGAAGATGTTCCGGTTTTGCGTAATATCCCAAATACGTATAGCGTTATCGCTTTCGCCGGAAGCAAGCAATGTTTGACCGCAAAATACAAGAGAAAAAGTTTTGCCCGGACGTTCCTGAAGACTTTGCAGCAAGGTTCCGTCGGTTGGTTTCCAAATCATAATGAACGGACCATCGCCGCCGGAAGCCAGTTGCGAACCGTCCGGCGAAAACGCAACCGTGTGAACACGCCGTCCGTCACCTTTCAAATCGGTTAATTGCCGGTAATCCGATGTTTGCCAAATTCGGATAACACCGGTTCGTCCGCCGACAGCCAAAAGGGAACCGTCCGGCGAAAAAGCGATGGCTTTATTACTTGTCCCGTGTGTTTCCAATGTTGTTAGCAAATTACCGGTTGCGGCGTCATAAATCCGAACATTTTTCTCAAATCCGCAAACGGCAAACCGTAAACCGTCCGGGTGAAACAGAATTTTTTGAGTTCCGCGTACGGCGCCTTTCAGGGAACGTACCAAAGAACCGGTTTGAACATCCCATAATTTAATTTGTCCGTCTTGACCGACGGTTACCAGGCGGGATTGATCGGGGCTGAATGCGAGACCGCGCACCCAATCGAGATGTTCCTGCAATTCACGGATAAACCCTTTTGCCTGCACATCCCAAAGCCGAACAATACAATCATCGCCGCCGATTGCCAAAAGCCGTCCGTTTTTTTCAAGATCGATACAAGTTATGACCGGAACACGGTCAATATTAGCGATTTGCTCGTAAAGTCTAACAGTTTCGGCGGGTTCGAGAATTGTTTGTTCTATTTTGGGTTCGATTATTTGCCCGACGGTTTGTGCAATGATTTGTCCGGCGGTTTGATTGCTGTAAACAATGACCGCCGTTAGAGATAAAAAACCGGCAAGTCCAAAACTTAAAAAAGAGTGTACTGATTTTGAAAACGTCATGTTTTCTCTCCTTTTGAAATATCGGGATTTTTTCGGAATGGATTGTGGAATAAAGCGTGATTGCGCAATGAAGTTAATTCGGGAAGTTCGTTTCGGAATAAACTAATCTCTGCCGTTCTTTAATCGGCTAAAAAATTTCAACAGAGCAATAAAAATCGGTAAAAACCAAAAAATCAGTATAGATTATTTATTTTAACTGAACTACGAATATTACAATGTTTGAACGGAAACCGGTTTTTGTAATATTTCAGCGGAATGTTTGTAAACAACCGAGATTTAATTTGTTTACGGATAGAGAGGCGATGGCGGGTGAAAACCGCGGGTGAAAACCCTTTCGGCGAAACATCGCCTATATGGCTGCCGGAAATATATCAGTCTATTGTGGTGATAATTCCTATTTCTTTTTTGATTTCCGAATATTTTTTATTAAAACTCCAGCAAATATTAGAACCGAAATAGACGTTATATCTACCCAATAAACTGTCATAAATGATAGCCCCCTTAAAAGGCAATAAAACAGCATTTACTAAAACAGGCAACGTTTCAGATATCACAAAACAAATCGGATCTGTTATTCCGATAACGCCGAATAACAAATCATTTTCGTTGTCCAGAAAAATACTGTGTTTTTTTAAGTGTTTAACAACGACGAATCGTCCCGAGATTTTTTTCTTCCATCCTTCCAATATTTGTATTTGCTCTTCGGAGTCAATCCTTACCGAATCAATATATTCATCGATTATTGAAACGTCATCCCAGAGTTTCGTTTTCAATGTTTGAACGGATTCATGAGACAATCCGGCAGGACTTTTAGGATGTCCGAATTTCTTAATCAGTTTATATTTGTCATTGACGTATGACAATAATCCTAAAAATGTTGAAAA